>NZ_AGJL01000069.1 GCF_000243455.1 Methanotorris formicicus Mc-S-70
AATCGCTTATAATCTTAAAGTGTTAGATGAAGTTAATTCAATTAAATAAATATTTAAATTTGTGATGGGAATTACGGTATATATAACTTATTTCATACAAACCAATACGAAAATTCCAGAATAACTATGCGGTTGGTGATTTCCGTATTTGGATAATAAAAAGATACAAATTAGTCAACATCTTTTCTAATTGGCGTATATTTGATGATATTTATGAATTTACAAAATCCTATGTTAAACTAAGTGATAATAGTAAATTATAAATACAACATTGCAGATTATTAGTATGTAATGGTAGTATTATCTTAAATATTAAATTAGTTTAAGAATTAAGGGGTTAATAAAGATGGAATTAAAAAACTTACAAAAAAGGAGTATTGTATTTTTAAAGCCATTAAGCAAATTATTTAATGTTAACATAGCCACATTTGATAAGAATGGTAATGTTATCCCTCCTTTTTATTTTGGTAATGAGGTTTGTAAAATCATTAAAACCAATGAAATAGGGTGTTCTTTATGTGACAATAGTCATAGAAGAGTTCTAACATCCACAAAAATTAAGTATTTAATCAATAAGGAATTGTCTAAGTGTGGAATATTACGCAAATTAGCAAAAAATAAATGTGTTATAGACTACTGTGATGCCGGATTATTGAAAGTTCTATATCCTATAAACGATAAAAGTGGCGATATTATTGGATACTCAGGAATATGTGGGTGTATGCTGGAGGGTTGTGAGGATTACTCACTAAATAAATTAAAATCAACGGCTGAATCCATGGGATTGGATGGAGATAAACTTTTAGAACTTGCAAAAAATGAATTGAAATCCTTAAATGAAAAAGAAATAAATGCCATATTGGAATTTGTAGGTAATCTCGTAGTTTCAGATGTAAATTTGGATAAATTCTTTAATACATTGAACAAAGATTTAACGGAAGAAGATTATGAATATGTATCTAAGTTTATAGCGGATATAGTTATTCCAATTGGTGAAATAACAAACACAAACTTAGCAATACTTGATGAAAATCTCGATATATTATTTATTACTGGTTATTATGGATTTGGAGATATAGTTGAGTTTCTTCAAAATAATGAAGACAAAATAACCTCTCTAAAAGAACCCTATTTATATAACAACATAATCACACTACCCAATATGCACTCCTTTCATTTTCTTGCCTGTGTAAAACATGGTAGTAAATTTTCAATCAACGATATCTTTGAGTTCTTTAGATATCTCTACAACATCTATGAAAAGTTGTAGATGAATACAAATATTAAAGTTGTAAAAACATGTAAAGTTTTGTTTAAAAAACTTAATACGCTCATCTTCACTTACAATTACATAATATAAATAATAATCGCAATATATAATTTTACAATAATGTAAGCATGATAAATTATTTTAATTGGTTTTAGTTATTAACTACTAAACCATTACTAAACTATTTTACGGTGAATAATGGTGCCCACCATAGATGAATTAATAAACTCAGATAATTTTAAGGATAGGATTAAGGCAATTACATTACTATTTAAAATAGAAGATAGAAATGAAATTAAAAAAAGAATTGGGTGTGTACTTAAACTTTTATACGATAAAAACTTACTTGTAAGAATAAATATGATAAAATCCCTTAAAAAACTTATTTTGAAATATCCTGATGAATTTGAGCCCCTGATTCCAAGGATTTATGCGCTATTATATACCAAAAATAAATCAGTAATATCTAATGTTGAGGCATTAATTGATGCCATCCCCCCACAACTAATACAAAAGATCGTAATTGATGCCACCAACAAACTTTATTCTGCGAATGGTTTTGACAGAAGCATTGGTCTTTTAGATCTTTCTGTCATTGCTGTAACTTCTCCAGAATATATTAAAAACTCATTACCTGAATTAATAGCAGTATCCATAAACGACAAGTATGAGTTACTGCAGATATTTGCCCTTGCAATATTTGAGGAATTTAGGGACGATGAGATGGAGTTGATATTTCATAAACTCAATGCATTATATCCTTACTATCTTATAAAACATGATGATTGGAGTTTAGATAGCGAAGATTATGATATACTAATACATGCCCTTGTAAAAAGATACTTTAGTAGGACAACAAAAGATGAACTTAAAAAGATTTTAGACTTACTAAATAATGAGGATATACTAATCAAATTGTTATCGATAGCAATCTTAAAGAAAAATGCTAAAACATTATGGAGAATTTTAAGTGACGAAGGAATTAAAGAATTAATAGAAAATTTGATGAAAAATTTGGATGATAAACATTGGACTATAAAAATAGTATCGTTATTATCTCTTGCAAAGATTCTTACATCATGTAACAGAAACTCCCAAGATTGGTGTAATTTTATAAATGAATGTTTTTTAAGAATTGTTGAAAAATCAGATGAACTATTAAAGATGAATTTCATAACCAAAGCCTATACATTAGAAACACTATTAACAATCTATAAAAAATGTGATCCCAAGGAAACAAAAACAAAAATAGAAGAGTTAATTATGAGTATTGAGGTAGGCAAGATTATAAAAGAACATTTTATATCATATTTTAAAGGGATTCCATTAATCACAAAAATAAAAAGGGAAAAAACCGTGGAATATTTAAATCCCTGTGTTCATCCTTACGTAGATGAACCCTTTATCAAAGAATTGAGAGAAAATGTGTCCAACTACAGAAACATATTTAGGGAGATAGAACTTGGTCTAAACAGTGATGATTGGATAGATAGGTGGGTAGGTGCCAAACTTTTGGGGAATGCATTGTATGCACTACCCTCATTTGTAGGGATGCACTCTCAACTATTAAAAACTCTATTAACTGATTCCATTTGGATGACCAGATCGACAACAGTATGGGCTTTAAGGATGATAAACCTTGTTGATGGGTTAAATTTCACAAAAGATGATTATTTGGATATTTTAGAGTATGTTGACGACGATTGGTATTGGGAAGTTAGATGGGAGTATTTAATGCTTTTCTTTGAAATATTAAACAAAAACCCAGAAATATTTGAAAATGATGAATTAAAAAATACATTACTCTCTACAGCAACAACCAAATATTTAACTGACAACAACCACGTAATAAGAAAAATGAGCAAATATCTGCTCCAAAAATTATCTGTAGATGAGTATATATTGGAGTACTTTAATAAAGACCACAGTAAAAGGCTTGAAATTTTACAAAAAATGATAAAGAGTCCAATATTAAGGAAAAGTGCATTTATAAGAATAAAAACAAGATTAAAAGTGGGAATAAAAGATAACAACGATATAGAAATAAGAAGGCTCCTAATCCTTGTTAATGGTAAATACTATAAAGAAACTGCATACATCCTTTATGAATTGGTGTTGTTGTATGATAAATATGACATTGCAAGAAAGATGGTTGATACGATAAGATTAATGCACCCAGAGATTATAGAATATAGAATGGAGTATCTCCTTAGGATGTTAAATGAACTTATAGTTGTTAGGAGAAAAATTGCCTTAAGAGAACTCAAGGCGTATGTAGATGTAGGCATTCCAATAACCGAGAAGATCCTAAACAAATTAAAAGAAATGATAATATACGATGTTGTTGATGATGCTATCATAAGCCTTACGATATACATACTTGAAAAGGTTGGGGATAATGAGGCAAAACAACTTGTTAAAGAAAAAAGAGAATTTATTGAAATGGGGCACAACTACACATTAAAGTTGGAGGAAATACTTGATGACAGTTCAACACCATGGCACAACATCTATGGTTTAATTGAACATATGTCAGAGGATAAACTATTGAATTTGGACAGTAATATTACAACAAAATTGCTCTTCTTACTGAAAGAAGATATTGGTATGATACTAAAAGTTAGGATAATAGACTTGATAAATAAAATCATAAAAACAGATAACGAAAATATCAATAAAATTATTGAAGAAAATTATGAGATGGTATTTGATATGGCATTTGAGTTGATGAACTATAACTACCATACAATATCAGTTAGATCTGAAAAATTCATGAGAACGTTGATAATTAAATATCCATTATTATTCAGAAGATGGATTTTCAAAAAATTATCTATGTTGGATAACAATAAAAAATACATTGAATTTGTAAAACAATTACTAAACGACCCAAGTCCAGATATCAAGTTAGAGGGATTATATGTTGTTGAATGTTTGATAAATAGAGAGCTTTCCGATACAGCACGTTCGTTTATTTATGAGATGTTAGATTTATTGGATTATGAAAGATGGGGGATAAAAAAGAAATCATTGGACCTCCTTTCAGATTTAGAATTTGGTGGTGAAGAGATTACAGAAGATATCGTTTGTAAAATTATTAAAGTGTTGAAATATACTGATGAAGATTTTAAGATGTATCTACTTAGATTGTTGGATCAACTCCCACCATCAAAAAAATACTGGAGAGAGGTTTTGGACATTTTAAATGAATTTAAAGACTCCAATGACCCATATACGGCAGAGATTGCCAAAAGTATTATAAAGAAATATTCTGGAGAGGCTGTAGGCGATATTGTTTATGAAATTATAAAAGTGTCTAAATATGCAGATGATGACTTTAAGATATACTTACTTAAGTTGTTAGACCAACTCCCACCATCAAAAAAATATTGTAAAGAGGTTTTAGATGTTTTGAATGAACTTAAAGATTCATCTAATCCACATATAGCAGAAATAGCCAAAAACATCATAAAAAAATATGGTCCTCCAACTTAATGGTTAATCGATGTTGTACATAAACGGAAAATCTCCGAATTTCACCAAATCTTTAATTTGTAAGGTTTTGGTATTATTTGAAACTGACGAAACTTAATCTCTCGACCTAATAGGTACTGTAAAATACTTTGTGATACAAAGTAATGGAAAGACATATATTTTTAAAACATAATATTATTAATTGAAATTGGGTTGGCTAGGGGGTTAAACGATAGGTGTGTAGGTTGGGTTAGAGGCTATACCATTATAAAACAAAAAATCTAAAGGTGATGTAAATGAAATTAGTAGAAAAATTGATGTCCAAGAGGGGGCAAGTTTCAATGGAGATTGGGATCTTAGTTGCAGCAGCAGTTGCAGTCGCTGCTATAGTAGCATACTACTACACAACAAGAGTTAAAGAAAGTATGCAAAACGCAGGAACACAGGCAAATGCAACTGTAAACAAATTAGGAGAAGTTGCAGAGAACGCAACAGGCAAAATACCAACAATCTAATCCAACTTAAATTTCTTTTTTTTAATGGGGGGCGGTATTACGAACTGGATGGAAGAATTATTCTTATGTAGTTTAATTGTATTGCTTCTATTATAAAATAGAATTGATGTGGTGTAGAATGAGGTTGATTGAAAAGTTAATATCCGAGAGAAAAAAAAATTATAATAGAGAAGATTAGAACGAATTTGGAAGATGTAGGGTCACAAGCGAATGAGGCTGTAAATGAGTTAGATAATATTGTAGATGATACAACAGAGGGATTGCCGATGACTTAAGTTGTTTGGTTCTCATTTAAATTTTTTTATTCTGATGATGTGTAATTATAATATTTTCTCTTTATTAGTTCCAATGCAGATGTTAAAAGCCCGCCTTCCGAAACTGTTAAATATTAAATGTGTGTTAATTATTATTTGTGATTAAATATGAGCTTGGAAAAGTTATATACGAT
>NZ_AGJL01000070.1 GCF_000243455.1 Methanotorris formicicus Mc-S-70
GAGTGTTAGGCTCTTACTCTTCACAATCGCTTATAATCTTAAAGTGTTAGATGAAGTTAATTCAATTAAATAAATATTTAAATTTGTGATGGGAATTACGGTTTAGAAAATAAAGAAATTAAAAAGATTGCTTTTATTGGGAACATGATGCCATTGGTTAAAACCTTAAAAGAAAACGGCAATTTTGAATTTTATATATTTGAGAGAAATCCAAAGCATATAACTAATGAAACAATAACTGGCTCTTTTGAATATTCCCTACTACCAAAGATGGATGCGGTTTTAATTAGTGGGACATCCCTACTAAATGGTAGTTTAGATATGATTTTAGATAGGGCAAAAAATGCCAGATTAAAAATTTTAGTTGGTCCAACAGCACAAATTTTACCGGAATTTATTGGAGATTATGAAATTGACTATATCGCTTCAGTTCGTACAACAGATATTGATAAAACCCTGATTAATTTAAAATTTGGCTCTTCTTTTGGGCTGTTTAAAAAATACTCAAAAAAGTATGTTGTTAAGGTTTAAATTTTTTACAACTTTTGTTCATCTATTTTGATTAACATAAAGAATAAATATAACCAATCTTAATTAATGCTAATGTCGGAGGTGGTTATATGGAGAATGGGGTTTTAAAATCTAAAATTTTTTTAATTTCTTTTATATCTTTGGTAGTAATTTTTGGATTTTTATGCGGGTGTTTGAATGAAAGTCAAAGTACATCCACCAAAAAGCCGTTTGAAGGGAAAACAATAACTGTTTTATGTGGAGCAGGGTTAATGAAGCCAATGAATGAACTTATCCAAAACTTTGAAAATGAAACAGGGGCAAAAATAAATGTTCATTATGGAGGAAGTTCTGAGTTATTTGGTGTTTTGGCAACAACTGGAGGAGATATCTTCATTCCAGGGGCTTACAAATATACTGAAGATGCTATGAAAAAAGGGATTATTCTTAACGATACGGTAAAAAACATAACCTACCACATTCCAGTTATTGCGGTTCCAGAGGGAAATCCAAAGAATATAAGAAGTTTGGAGGATTTGGCAAAACCAAATGTTAAGGTCGTTATGGGAGATCCAAATGCCTGTGCAATTGGGAAAGTTGCAAAGAAAATTTTGGAGAAAAATCACCTATGGGAAAACGTTAGCAAAAATATAGTTGTTAAAACACCAACCGTAAATCAACTTCTCATTTACATAGCAACAGATCAGGCGGATGCAGCGATTATTTGGGAGGATATGGTTACTTGGGCAGAGAGTAAAGGAAAGGTTGAAGTTGTTGAAATTCCGAAGGATAAAGACATTATAAAAACAATACCAACGGCTGTAACAATATATGCCAAAAAAGACAGCAACTTGGAAGTTGCTAAGGCGTTTAATGATTATATTTCAAGTGATAAAGCAAAGGAAATCTGGAAAAAATGGGGCTTTATCCCATGTAAATAACATTTAGGAATTTGATTTTTTGCTTGAAAATAGTTTATAAGGTGGTAGTAGTGAGATATGGCATTAACTTCAAGGGTTTCTGTATTTTTTTATCATTTTTATTTACTTTTTTATTGTTTTTGGCTATTGCATCATTATTTTTGATTCCAAATCCATTAGAGGTTTTAAATGCATTAAAAACTGAGGAAATGATATATTCTTTAAAATTATCAATTATAACTTCTTTAGTTTCTATGATTTTTGTTATGTTATTATCAGTGCCCATCGGATATGCCTTATCAAGGTATTCATTTCCAGGAAAGAGTGTTGTAAAGTCAATCCTTGATTTACCAATAGCCTTTCCTGAGTTAGTTTTAGGTTTGGCTTTATTATTATTGTTTGGACAGTCATTTATCGGCAAATTTTTAGAAGATTTTGGAATTAAAATTGTTTTTACAAAACTTGGGATTATAGTTGCTCAATTCTTCACAGCATTACCTTACGCTGTTAGAATAATATATTCAACGTTTGAAGAGATAAATCCAAGATATGAACTTGTTTCAAGGTCTCTTGGTTATGGGGAGTTTGAGACGTTTTTTAATGTATCACTACCATTAGCAAAGAATGGATTATTTGCATCTACAATCATCACATTTGCAAGATGCATGGGAACCTTTGGAACTGTCTTAATCCTTGCCGGTGGTTCTTACATGTATACTGAAATACTCCCAATAACGTTGTATCTAAACATATCATATGGAAACATGGAGATGGCAATAACAAGTGGAATACTCCTGATAATAATCTCGTTTATTGCTATCTTGGCGTTTGAAAAATTTGAAGGGCATAAAAGGTGAAAATAATGAATTTTTTAAAGATTGAGGATTTAAGTATTGATTTAGGTGAGTTTAAACTTGTCGATGTTAATTTAGAGGTAAAGAAGAGAGATTATTTAACAATTATAGGTCCTACAGGAAGTGGTAAATCCATACTATTAGAAACAATCGCTGGATTTTACAAACCAGAAAAGGGAAGAATTTATCTTGAAGGGGAAGATATAACTAATCTACCCCCAGAAAAAAGAAATATGAGTATTGTATATCAAGATTATGTTCTATTTCCACATAAGACGGTTTTTGACAATATTGCCTATGGTTTGAAGAAAAAAATTAAAGATAAGGAAAAGATTAGAGAAGAAGTAACCCAAATTACAGAGGTATTGAAAATATCCCATTTGTTGCATAGGAAGCCAACAACGTTAAGTGGTGGAGAACAGCAGAGAGTTGCTTTAGCAAGGGCTTTGATAGTTAAACCAAAACTCTTATTGATGGATGAGCCATTCAGTGCCTTAGATATAAAAACAAAAGAAAATTTAAGGAAGTTGGTTAAAAAAGCAATAAGTGAATATGAAACAACTGTCTTGCATGTAACCCATGATTTTGATGATGTTTGGAGTTTGGCAAATAAGGTTGTAGTTATGAAAAATGGAAAGATTCTACAGGAAGGGGACGTTAATGAGATATTTTATAAACCATCTATAAACTTTGTCGCTGATTTTGTTGGAACTAATGTTTTAGATGGGGAAGTTATTGGAAAAGAAGATGGATTAACAAAAATAAAGGTTGGGAATTGTGTATTGTTAAGTGTTGATGATGGGGAGGGGAAGGTTAGATTATCAATAAGACCAGAGGATATAATCATCTCAAACAATCCAATAGAGACATCTGCAAGGAATGAATTTAGATGTAAAGTTGAGAAAATTAATAGAATGGGGAATTTAGTGTATTTAACTTTGAATGTTGATGGGATAATGTTGAGATGTATTTTAACACCAAATGCATTGTATAGTTTGAATATAAAAGAAGAAGATATTATTTATGCATTAATAAAAGCAACTAATGTGAGAATTATTGCTAAGAACGTTGAAGGTGAATGTAGAAGTTAATCCAAAGGTACATAGAAATTTTTAAAGTTGATTAAAATTTAATTTATAAATGTTAATATTCGAATATATTTAAAACAATCCTGTTATTAATACCCTCATCAAAAATTTTAAAAGACGTTTTGAATATAGTGTAGATTATAAACCAATGGGTGAAATGTATGGAGATAGATGCCATTATTATCTTTGACTTAAATGGGACAATAGCAACAGATGGGATTATAAAAGATTCAACAAAAGAAAAAATAAAAGAATTACGAAAATCCCATGAGATTTTTATCCTGTCTGCAGATACATTTGGAACTTTAAAGGATATAGAGATGGAGTTGGATATTAAAGGAATAAAGGTGGACAAGGAGAAATATGGAAACGAGAAGATAGCCAAATTAAAAATTTTAGAAACATTAAAGAATGAGAATCCAAATAAAAAAATCATTGCTTTTGGAAATGGAGCAAATGATGAGTTATTATTAAAAAATGCTGATTTAGGAATTTGTGTTATTGGGGATGAAGGCGTCTGGACCAAGACTTTATTAAATTCAGATATTGTTGTTAAGGATATTGATGATGGATTAGATTTAATCTTAAAAAGAAAGAGATTAGAAGCGACCATTAGGATTTAGATGTTGGTGAATCACATGAGGGATATACTGATAAAATTAAAAAATGGAGAAATTGATGTTGATGAGGCAGAAAAAAGATTAAAATTGAGTTACTTTGATGAGTTAGAGGAATTCTGTAAATTGGACGTTAACAGAAAGCATAGAACAGGAATACCTGAGGCAATATATGGGGAGAGTAAAACCACTAAAGATTTAGCAAAGATTATGGTACATTTGGCAGAGAAGAATGATGTTGCATTTGCCACACGTGTTAAAGATATTGACGCATTAAAAAAGGAATTAAAAAACTATAACTTAGAAAATTTTGATTTTAAAATAAATGAAATAGGAAGAACCTTTGCATTAATAAAAAAAGGTTATAATGTAGAAAAGATTGGAAAAGTCGGTATCTTAGCAGCAGGAACCTCAGATATTCCTGTTGCAGAGGAAGCAAAAGAAACTGCAGAGATTATGGGATGTGAGGTTATAAAATCCTATGATGTTGGGATTGCTGGAGTTCATAGGTTATTTAAACCTTTGAAAAGGATGATTGATGAGGAAGTTTGTTGTATTATTGTTGTTGCTGGTATGGAAGGGGCTTTACCTTCCCTTGTAACGTCCCTTGTTGATGTTCCAGTTATTGGAGTGCCAACATCTGTGGGTTATGGGGTGAAGATAACCCCAATCCTCACTATGCTCCACTCATGTTCCCCAGGTTTGGCAATAGTTAATATTGATAATGGATTTGGTGCTGGGGCATTTGCTGGTTTAATAGCATCCATGATATACCAAAAATTAAAACTGCCTTCTGAAACTGTTATATATTAGATAGACAAATATAGACATTGATAGTTATGGAGCGACACTATACGATGAAAGAGGTATCGAAAATCTTAGGAGTATCGATTAGAACATTACAACGATGGGATAAAGCTGAAAAGAAGGAATCAATAAAAGATACTGCAAAGGTTATGAGTAGGTATGTGGATGCAATAGTGGCAAGGGTTTATAAACATAGACATTTGGAAGAGATGGCTAAATATTCATCAGTTCCAGTTATAAATGCTTTGAGTGATTTAGCTCATCCTTACCAAATATTGGCCGATTTGATGACAATAAGGAATATAAAGGAAAATTTAAAGGATTAAAAATAGATTATTTAAGAGATGGAAACAATATCTGCAATTCTTTAATTTTGGGTTCTGCTTTAGTAGGGATGGATATTTATGTGGGAACACCAAGAGGCTGGATATGAGATAACTGATGATGTTATTGATGGAAAGCATTCAGTTGTTTATGATGAGGCAGAGAATAGGTTGCATGTTCAAAAAGGTGTGTTTAAGTTTGTATTTGAAAATGAACAATAATTTGTTTAAAAAATCAAAATAAGATTATGAAAAATGTCTATATTTTGAAAATAAAATAATGTAAATTTTTATAAAGAAATAGAGTATGTTTATTGGACAGAAACAGTTATGGTCTTTTCATAATTTTTATATCTTGCAGTAATTGTTAAAGTTCCTTTCTCAGTGAAATGAACAGGAATCGTTAAAAATCCCCCATCATCAGTATGTCCTTCATAATCAACTCCGCATCCATGCACGCTAATTTCTGCATAAGGACAACTTCCTATTTTTGAAGGGTCATAAGATGCGATACCTACATGGATGTATAATTTTTTATCTGTTTAGGACTTTCGCAAGCATATTCGAATATAATGATATAGCATTTTA
>NZ_AGJL01000071.1 GCF_000243455.1 Methanotorris formicicus Mc-S-70
AGATAATTATAAAACTGTTTTGTTAAGAACTTTCTCAAACTGCTCTATAATTGGAGATAAGGGGTTTATATAGATGAAGGTTTTCAAAATATGTTAGGATGGGGAAACGTTTATTTCGAATCTATAAAAAGAATAACATGATTAAATCGTTTATAGAAAAGATAAAGTATAAAATACTAAATAAATTGAGAAAACTATCGAAACAAACTTTTCAAAGTTGGTTGAAATGTTCCCAAAGCGTATAAGAGCCATAAGTAAAAGAGGATTTAGCGTTAAATTATTGCTCTTTACAATCGCCTATAATATTAAGACGTTGTATGATGTTAATTTAGGTAAGTTTGTTAATAATGGTTATTACTTCAATTGCTAAAACTTAATAGTATCTAACTATTTCCACATTGTAATTATATATCTAAATGTGTGATGGGAATTAGGGTTAATTATAAAAAATTATTCTATTGAGACAAATATTTATTTATTTTTTTTTGAAGATTTGGATATTTAAATTAATAAAAAAATAAAAAATAACAATGATATAAAAATAATTATTCATTTGTAATATATCCCTTAACAGCACTCTTTGCTGCAATGGTCGGGGAAGATAAATAGATTTCAGCATTTTTATTGCCCATCCTACCTTTAAAGTTTCTATTTGTTGTTGATAAACAAACCTCTCCATCTGCTAAAACACCTTGATGAGCCCCTAAGCAAGGTCCACAACCAGGAGTGCAAATCATAGCCCCTGCCTCAATAAATATCTCAATTAATCCTTCTTTTAAAGCATCTAAGAATACCTTTTTTGATGCGGGGATGATGATTAATTTTACATCCTTATGGACTTTTTTGCCTTTTAAAACTCTTGCTACTTCCCTCAAATCACTCAACCTTCCATTGGTGCATGAACCAATAAATACTTGGTCAATTGGTGTTCCCACAACCTCCGAAACATCCTTAACGTTATCTGGATGATGAGGGCAGGCAATTTGTTCCTCCATATCGGTGATATCAATCTCTATAAATTTGTGATAATTTTCCTCGTTTTCATTTACTCTTATTGCATTTTTCTTTAAGTTTAATATTTCCTCCCCACTAACTCCTACTTTTCTCAAATACTCATAAGTTTTCTCATCAGCCTCAATCAACCCAACCTTTCCTCCCATCTCAATTGCCATATTACTTAAAACCATCCTTCCTTCCATATCCATTCTTCTTACCACTTCTCCACCATACTCCAATGCCATATATGTTGCTCCTCTTCTACCAACTTCTTTGCAAATTCTTAAAATAACATCTTTTGGGGTAATTCTCTCATTTTCCCCAACAACATTAACCCTTATGGTCTTTGGCACTTTTATCCATGTTTTTCCTGTTGCATAAATAAAGCCCATGTCTGTTGCTCCAAAACCAGTTGCAAATGCTCCAAATGCTCCATGTGTGCACGTGTGGCTATCTCCACCAGCAATAATCATGTTTGGTTTTACGTGCCCTTTCTCAACTAAAACTTGGTGGCAGATTCCTTCTCCTTCTGGATAGAAGTATTTTATACCTTGTTCTTTTACAAATTCTCTCGCTATTTTTTGCATGTTTGCTGCTTTTGCAGTATTTGCTGGCACGTTGTGGTCAAAAATGATAACTATCTTCTCATTATCCCAAACCTTATCAGTCATTTCCTTAAATGCCTTTGCTGATAATGGTGTTGTTCCATCATGTGTCATGACCAAATCAATATCAACCTCAACGGTTTCTCCTTCACAAACTTCTCTGCCTAATTTTTTTGAGAGTATCTTCTCAGCAAGTGTCATCATCACCCTCCAAAAATAATTTTATTAAATAATATGACAAATACTAATGAAAATAGTAATTAGTATAACAATAAAAATTTTACTTTAAATAAGATATAGATTTTGAGCGGGGATCTATTTCAAATACAATTTCTCCATCTTTAAAAACCCTAACAATACCTCCACTTTCAGAGACAGTTATTGCAATGGCATTTGTATTTTTTGATATAGCGGCCGCTGCTCTATGTCTTGCTCCAAGCCCTAATGGAAGTTTTATGTTATCTGCTTTGCTCTCTAAATACCTCCCTGCTGCTATAACCCTTCCATCTTCAGTTATTATAAATGCTCCATCAATAGGGGATAACTCTTTTACAGTTCCCTTAACCTTTTCATCAAAGATATTTGCATTATGTCCAGCAAAGGGGTTTAATATTAACTGTTGGGACTGGTTCATAACATTCAACGTATCTCCAATAACAAATATTGTTCCAATTGATCTTCCTTCCCTACCTTCTTTTCCTATTTCCAAGGCAATGTTTAAAACTTGCTCAATAGTTTTTCTCTCGATATCATCCACAGATTTTAAAAGTTCATACAATTTTAAGGATGTGGTGTGTCTATTAACTTCAACAACTGTTATTGTATCTACCCCACCGGGAGTTTTTGGAATTCCAACAATTGCAACAACAATATCTTTACTATTTAATAAATTCTTTTCAAGTGATGTAATAATCCCATGTTTGACTAATGATTGTCTATCGTCATCCCTATACTTTAAAAATACTGGAACAATATTTTCTTCATTTAATAGCCAATTGTATGTATCTCTATTTGGAGTAGTAACGATAATTTTTAATTTTTTATTTTTTATTTTATCAATGTTTGGAAAATGTTTTAATGAAATAAATTTAAATGAAGCGTTTTTTCCACAGTTTTTATTGTTTATACTATCCAGTATTTTTTTTAGGATTTTGTATGTTTTTCCAGTTTCTGTAAATATCATCAATACATCCGCATCTATATCATAAGCCAGTTCAATGCCATGTTTTATAATGTATTCAACTCTGTCCATACAATCTCCCTTTATCATTATCTAAATCTAAGGATATTTTATATATTCGCAGTTTCCATCATAAATTCTCTTATGTTCAAATTTCTTTAATTCTTCATGCATTATTTTTTTGTTTTTATTAATTTCATCTACCAATGTATAAATCTTCTCAATGTCATTTTTAAATTTTTCTTTTGCTTTATTTAATAATTCATTTAAGAGATTTTCAACCTCTGCTTTTTTATTTTCATCAATGGTTTTACTTACAAATATTGCTTTTGGAGAATATTTCCAATAACCACATTTATCGATATAACAAAACTCTATTTTTTGGTAATTTTTATAATATATACCATTTTTGTGTATCTTTATTTTTGCTTCACATAATAAGCAACTTAAAATAAAATCTACAATTTCTTCTTCAAAAGCATGAAAATTATAATTTTTCTCTATTTGCTTGCAAATCTCACGGTCATTCAATATTAAAATTTCATGCTTTTTTAAGTTCTCCTTTAAAAAATCCTTTATTTTCCTTTTAGTTTCATTAATACGATTAGATAACTTTTCACAATATTTTTTAAAATACTTAAATGACTCTTTTAATTCCTTAGATGCATGATTCTCTAAAAAATCTTTAAAAAGTATTTTTTCAGTTCTTTCAATATCAAAATCTTCCACTTTATAATATTCCCCAAAATAATTATCTCCCTTTTGAGGCAATACGGGATAATACTTTTTTGCATTTGATATATTATTCAACTCTCTAATCCAAGGTATTACAACCTTTTCTCTCAACTCTTGAGTATGTTCTTTTCTTAATGCTAAATCTCTATCTTTCCTAATTTCTCTAACCTTGTAATGCAACATATACCATCATTGAAGCAGTAGCAAAGCCGACTCCTGCGTTTATTAGAATACTTCCGATACTGCTATCAAAACTTGCATTTACTAAAATATCTTTAATGTGGTCTTTTCCCAACCCAAAAGATAAACAAAGCCCTATAAAAATTAATAAAAATGATGCTATTCCAAAAAACCATGATAATTTCTCCCAAAATTCTCTTTTCATACTAACCACATTATTCATCAACACTATTTACCATTGTTGAAGCAAAGTAAGGATTTGCAACACAATGCTGATGAGCATAACCACCCAAAACATTACCTTTTTTAATCCCATCCATACTGTTTATTATGCCCCTCCCCCTATTTATCTTATATGCAAAGATTTTTTCTCTGATATTTATTAATTTTGAGTAGTGGAACTCATGTGCCCTAAACTTTAAACCCTTCTTTCCAATAACACAATCCTCAATAAATTCCCCTTCAATATAACTCAATCCTTGGACGTTTTTTGTCATAACAGAGTCGCAATCCAAAAGACCAAGCATCTTTATTCCATTTATTGAGTTGGTTAGATACATCAATCCTCCGCATTCTCCATAGATCTTTCCATCAAAATTCCTTATTGCTTCAAGCATCTCTTTGTTATTACTCAATTTTTCAGCAAACTCTTCTGGATAACCTCCTCCTATGTATATAATATCGCAATTAGGGATTTCTTTATCATTTAAAGGGCTGAAAAACTCAATCTTTGCCCCATTCTCTTCCAATGCATCAAAATTATCCCAATAGTAGAAATTAAAGACTTCATCATACGCCACTCCAATCTTGCACTTATTTTTATCTATTTCCCAAAGTTCTCCATCATTTACCTCAAAATCATCAACATCACTAATCTCGATAATTTTATCCAAATCCAAATACTTCTCAACAATCTCTGCCCAAAGATTTATTTTTTCCTCCAATGATTTTTTATTTTCTGGTGTTGGGATTAGACCGAGGTGCCTTTGGGGGACATTTAATGCCTCATCCCTTGGGATTGCTCCAATGATTTCAATGTCAGGAATGTAATGTTTTACCGCCTCTTTTAGTTTTTTTATATGCTTTTCTCCCCTAACCATGTTGAATATAACACCTTTTATATTAACTTGGCTATCAAATGCTTTAAATCCCTTTATAATTGCCGCAGCACTTCTTGTTAAACTCCTTGCGTTCATCAGTAATATAACTGGGGCGTTTAATGCTTTTGCCACTGATGCGGTACTACCAATATCATTGTATGGTGAAATGCCTTCATATAATCCTCTAACTCCTTCAATAACACTTATATCCTTATATTTTGAGTGTTTTTTGAATAAAATCCTTATCTGCTCTTCATTCATGAAAAAAGAATCCAAATTTCTTGATTTGTTATTTGTTGCTATTGTGTGGTAAGTTGGGTCTATATAATCAGGACCTACTTTGTAAGGTTGGACGTTGTATTTTTTAGACAATGCCTTCATTATTCCTGTTGATATTGTGGTTTTTCCCACCATGCTTGATGTTCCAGCGATAACTACCCTCTTCATCCTCTCACAACTAAAGATTTTCTTGTTGTTATTTTTTAGGTTTCATATACTTAAATTTTTACAGTATTTCGAACATTATTGTGGTATCCCGAAATTATTTCGCACATGATAATTATAGATATTCGAATGATAACACTCGTAAAAATATGAGAGGGGTGAAACTAAACCAGAAGAAAATTCGAA
>NZ_AGJL01000072.1 GCF_000243455.1 Methanotorris formicicus Mc-S-70
AAATCGATTTTAGATGTTGAGGGAAATTACCTAACGTCTGAAAAGAGCAATATTGGGTTTGTTAGGTTTATAGCAATGGTATCAAACTGTATAGAATATTTAAGCCACAAATATGGATTATCATTCTATGAAGTGATTAAAGAGTGTAGTAAAGAACTAATAAAGAAAGGATTCTCGTAATCACACTGTCAGTTCTTAAAAAAAGGATTGGTATATAGCAAAAACAGTACATGGATATTCAGGTTTGCACCCTTAATTATAGTAGTTACCTACCTATTGGCACTTTTATTCTTTCCAATTGCAGGGGAAGCACCAGTAATTTCATTTGCTTATGATTTCATTGTAGTGGTGTATTTATTTGCGTTGAGCAGGTTCTTTCTACTCCTAAGCTCACTAAACACATCTTCATCATTTGAAGGAATGGGTGCCAGTAGGGAGGCCTTCATGTCATTCTTAACAGAAGGTTCATTATTCATGACATTTATACTGGCGGTAAAACTTACAGGGGTTCCTAGTCTGATGGGAATTTTAGGTAATACCGGAGCTCAGATATTGTGGCATCAGGCGGGAATATTTGCGATAATATCTATAATGGTCATGTTTATGATATTAATTGTGGAAAATGCAAGAAAACCAATAGATGACCCAGATACGCACTTAGAATTAACCATGATTCATGAAGTAATGATTCTCGATAACAGTGGTCCTGATTTGGGGTTAATGGAGTTTGGAACATTTTTAAAATTCTTGTTCTTTGGAGGGATACTTTCAAGATTAATATTTCCTGTGGATTTTAGTATCGGAGCTCTGAATTACTTGGTATTTATAGTTGGGTTGTTTGCAATAGCATTTGCCGTAGGAATTCTCGAATCCATTGGTGTAAGATATAAACTTCCTAGAAATACAACCTTCCTAATGTCATCATTTGCAATTGCCACACTTGCGTTGATATTTTCCATAAGGGGTGGAATAACATGATTGAGATGGTATATTATGAAAGACTAATTATTGCATTTATAATTGGAACGGTATTATTCGCATTAAATACTCATAGATTATTCTCACTGGTTAAAACAATAGCTATTCAGAGTTTTCTAGTATCACTTCTAACGATAGTTCTTGGAGGTGGAGAAATAACATTCTATGGATTAGTTATTGCCCTGAGCACTTTGATAATACGGTCTTTCTTCATACCAAGTTTTCTTATATATGCCACAAGAAAAGCCAATCTTAAAAGAGAACTCAATCCATTAATAGGATACCGAGCATCGTTATTCTTTGGATTAATTGTTATATTCATAGCCCACATATGGTCAGGATATCTCGATTTTGATATATCGAAAAAACTGCTATTTATTGGAGGAATAACCCTAATAATTCCAGCATTATTCCTTCTAATGGCTAGGAAAAAGGCAATTACTCAAGTATCGTCATACTTAATGCTTGAAAACGGCATATCTATCGTGGGTTTGATGATTGGAAAAAATATGCAATACATTGTTGAATTCGGAATACTTTTGGATATTCTCATCTGTGTAATGCTTATGACCATAATAATTAATCAGATTAACAAACTCTACACCCCTCAAAGTTATAAGAAGGAGGATTAAAAAAATTACGAAAACATTAATTTAAAGAGGCGTATAAAATATGGATGAGCTAGTATTTCTAATTCCAGCATTAGCCGGCGTTATTGCTTACTTTATAAGGGGAAAACTTACAAGATACATTCCCTTTTTGGTAGCAATAGTTCATGCGGTCATTACAGCACACATCTGCATTGAACCTAGCCAAGCAATTATATTAAAAAATTATATCTTTATTACACCCCTTGGAAAGATAGTGCTTGGTTTAATTTCATTGCTGTTCTTGATAGTATCCTATTACTCCATAGATTACCTTAAAAACTCTAACTATGAATCAGAACATATCTACAGCTCCATGTTGCTGTTCTTTGTATCAGCAATGAGTCTCGCGGCAATTTCCGACCACATAATACTTACATGGATAGCTATTGAAGCCACGACAATTTCAAGTGCTTCGTTGATATATCTCCATAAAACTAGAGACTCTGTCGTAGCTACATGGAAGTATCTTATTACCTGCTCTGTTGGGATATCCCTTGCACTTTTGGGTTCTTTCATTACATTACAGTCATTCATGGAACCAGAAAAGATATCTGGGCTTTTATTCTCCAATCTTATGGCATATACTGGAGCGATAAACCATTATGGTTCTTGATTGGATTTGTCTTTATCCTCATAGGCTATGGGACAAAGGTAGGTTTGGCTCCTATGCATATTTGGCTTTCAGACGCTCATGGAGAAGCACCCAGCCCAGTATCTGCAATGTTATCCGGAGCTCTACTGAACTGTGCATTCCTACCAATATATAGGTTCCATGCCCTTGCAGGACATTTTGGCTTAGGAGGTATTGCAAGTAAAATGATGATAATTCTTGGTTTATTTTCAGTATTTATAGCAGCAGCATTCATGCCTGCACAAAAGGACTACAAAAGATTGCTTGCATATTCAAGTATTGAAAACATGGGGATTATCACACTTGGTACTGGAATTGGGGGTATTGCATTACTTGGTGCAATTTTCCACATGATAAACCACTCTCTTATTAAGTGTGCATTATTCTTATCTACTGGAAACATGCTCCTGCAATACGGCACAAAAGATATTTCTCAGGTAAGGGACTTTTTCAAACTTTTACCTAAGACAGCTTTTGCATTTACACTCGGAACCATGGGTATTGCGGGCTTTCCACCGTTTGGTTTATTCCTAAGTGAATTATTGATAATATTTGGTGCTTTTGCAGGCCATTATTATGCGGTTGGCTTCCTGTTTATCCTTGCACTAATATTAGTAGTTGCAGGATTCTTTAAGAAAATCATTCAGATGTGCTTCACTGAATTAAAAGGTGATGAATATATTAAACCTATTAAAGAAAGCTTTGGATTGTCTGCTCCAAGTTTAATCCTATTACTGCTCTCATTTGTAATCACGGTTCTTATGTTCTCCCCTTACCAAGACACCATAGTAAATTTCTTTCTAACGATGAGGTGAATAGGATGGGTTTTTTAAAGATTGAAAATGGAAAAGCCGTAAATGTTGAGGACATACCTATCTTACCCTTTGATTTATTCAGAGAGGAGCTCTTAGATTTTGTAAAAACTGGGTATGTTGTTCAGCATTTTGCAGTTTATAATGAAAATAAAAATAAAGATAAAGATAGAGAGGCTCATGCTAAAATATACAGTGTTTTAAGGAATGACGATGGACTTTATGTTACAAGCACCATTGTAGGCGATTTCTATGAATCACTTACACAATCTAACATTAAATTTCATATGTTTGAAAGGGAGATTGCAGAGCAGTTTGGTATTATTCCTAAAAATCATCCATGGTTTAAACCAGTTAGATACCATAAAAATTACAGCGGAAAGCCTGATGCGTTTGGTAACGATTATAATAAACCTATTCCTGGAAACTACAAATTTTTTGAAGTTGAAGGGGAAGAAATCCACCAAGTGGCTGTTGGACCTGTCCATGCTGGAATTATAGAACCCGGACATTTTAGGTTTAACTGCATAGGGGAAACCATCCTTAATCTTGAAATACAGCATGGTTATCAGCACAGAGGTGTTGAAAAACAACTGTTGAACTGTAAAGAAAGTATGATACCTCTGTTGTAGAATCCATAGCTGGCGATACAGTAATAGGAAACAGTATCTGCTTTGCGGAAGCTGTTGAGGGATTAAGTGATTTTGAAGCTGACGAACCTTTATCAATATACAGAAGGCTTTTACTTGAAATAGAGAGAATAGCTAACCACGTTGGAACATTGGGAGGTCTCAGTGGTGATGTGGGATTCTTACCCACTGCTACATACTATGGAAGGATAAGAGGGGATTTTCTCAATATGTTTGTTTCGATATGTGGCAACAGATTTGGCAGAAGTTCGGTCCGACCTTTCGGAGCTCCTTTCAAAATTACTGATGAACTTATAATGGAACTTATTGAGAAGTTTGAAGTCTTAAGGGAAGAAGTAATAGATGTTGGAAACCTTATGTTAGATAATCCAGAAGTTCTTGGAAGATTTGAACAAACAGGTATTGTTGATAAAAAAACAGCTAAAACAATAGGGATTGTAGGTCCAGCAGGAAGAGCTTCTGGCATACCTTATGATATTAGAAAGAGCTTTTCAAAAGCTAAGCATATTTATGAAAGAAGCATTGAAATGATGACTGATGATGAAGGAAGTGTTAATTCAAGGGCTAAGGTGTATTTCAAGGAAACAATTAATTCAATAGATTTCTGTATAGGGGCCCTCCAACACTCTGATTTCCCAACGGGAACCTCCAACGAAGAAAAACTTAAGTTAAAACCAAACTGTTTTATTGTGACATTGGAGGAAGCTTGGAGAGGTGAGCTCTCCCACTGTATAATTACTGATGAAAATGGAAAGATAAAAAGATATAAAATAAAAGACCCTTCATTCCACAACTGGACTGCACTTGAATTAGCAGTTAGAAACGAGGGAATATATGATTTTCCATTATGCAATAAAAGTTTTAACTTATCATACTGTGGATTTGACCTTTAAGCGAGGTGTAGCTATGAATAACATAATTACCAATAGACTTAAACAGGGATACAGAACAGTTGAATTTCCAAGCTCCGATATAAAGCTTCCTGCCACATACAGGGGAAGGCCTGTTCTTAATCAAGAGGTATCTGATGAGGAAGTAGAAAGAGTAGCATCAGTATGTCCAATGGGTGCAGTTAATCCAGAGGATAGGACATTGGATTTAGGAAAATGCATATTCTGCGGTAGATGTTTGAAGATAGAGCAGGACTTCATAAGATTTACCACAGATTATAGGATGTTTGCATTAAAACGGGAAGGTTTAATAATAAAAGATACATTAAAAGAACCTGACACAAAATCAAAGCATTTGAGCACCATTAAAAAACTCTTCGGAAAATCAGTAAATCTAAGAGAGGTTTGTGCGGGTGGATGTAATGCATGTGATTTAGATATTAATGTCTTAAATACGCCAGTTTATGACCTTTCGAGATTTGGAATAAAATTTGTGGCATCTCCAAGACATGCGGATGGTCTTGTAGTTACAGGACCAGTCACAAAAAATATGGAACTCGCACTCATGAAAACATATGATGCAATTCCTTCTCCAAAATTTGTTATAGCAGTTGGCACATGTGCAATATCGGGAGGAATATTTAAGGAAAACGAGGAAGTGGTTGGCGGGGTTGATAAAATATTACCTGTGGATTTATATATCCCAGGATGTCCCCCACACCCATTTACAAGTTTATATGCATTTGTAAAATTCTTTAAGTGACTGACAGTGTGATTACGAGAATCCTTT
>NZ_AGJL01000073.1 GCF_000243455.1 Methanotorris formicicus Mc-S-70
GAATTTCAAGAGGTCAAAACGCCTCTTGGAGAATCGAAGAGTTCCACAGAGGAGTTAAACAGTGCTGCAATATTGGAAATTTCTTCGTTAGAAAAGATTTCCAGTATTAGGACATATTTCGTTAGCTATGAGGGCTTTCTTATTTTAGAGAAAATTAGAATCGATAAAAAGATTACTTGGTATGAGTTTAGAAGAGAACTAAATCGAATAGCCGTTGGGAATGCCATAATCTCTTTATGTAAAGAAACTGGTTTATTGTTAATCTAAGTATTTAAATGTATTTGCGAAAGTCCTATAGCATTAAAAATCTCAACACTATTAAAAATTCCATCCCCAAAATTCAACCTTAAATTGTAAATCAAATTTTCAATTGCATGTTTATTTATATCACAAAAAATAACCTTCTTAGCCCCCATTTTCAATGCAACCATGCCTAAAGTCCCAACACCACAAAATCCATCAATAACAACCTTTGAGGTTGAGGCGTTTTATCTTTGAAATTTTTGGATCAAACGGTCTTGGGAATTCTATATGAACTTTTGATTGATTTTTGCAAACTATTATGCAATCATTGCCAAGTGGGAAAACATCGCACCTAAAGTCATCCCCGAAAAGTAATTTGTTTATGTCTTGTGAGTTCGTTGAGAATTTTTGATTTGTGGATAAAACACCTTTTATTTCCTTTATTTTAACAATTTCTTTTGTACAATCCTTTGAAACATCTGTCATTATAATTAACTCGTTTTCTCTCAAAACAGGGGGGTATTTCAGCGGATATCCAACCTCTATTAGTGGAACTCCAATATCCTTTAAAGATACTTCTTTCCTATTAAATTCTCCAAAATTATCTATTATTTCATAAACATTTAGCATAACATCATCTATATGTCTTTTTCCACATTCACAAGTTTCTTTTCTATTTTTTAGATTTAGTTTTTCTATTGGGATTGATTTTGGCAGAGGTTTGTTACATTTTTCACATGGTTTATATGATTTTATTTTTTCAACGATGATTTCTTTTGATAACATTAAGCCCCCTCCAATTTTATTTTTGCTTTATTTGGACTTTTCTTTTAATATATTCTTCAACTCCTTCATCTTGGGAGGAAGTTCCTTCCATCTCCAAAATCCTCTCAATATGTCTTCTTCTGCATAAAATTTCCTTAAATAATTAAACCATCTATTAAATAACTCTGGGTATAAATCACCAACTCTCAAAAATTCACTATTTAAAGCGGATGGGCAGAGGTAGCATCCAATTCTTTCGAATCCCTTATCATATAATGGATTATAGAGTATGTTGTTAATATAAATATAACTCCACACATCTAAGGCATTCCAATCCAAAATTGGAAAAATTGATGTTTGAAATGGTATAAATCGGTTTCTTCTTTCGTATTTTAATTTTGCCCTTGTAAAACTCTCGTATTTCCTTGTACCGTCTATGGTTATGATTTTTTTATTTTTGTACTCCTCTTCAAAAAATTCTTTTAGTGGGATTAACTTACATACGCTGTTGCACCATCTATTATCTTTTGTTGGAATGCCTTCTTTTTCAAGTTCTTTCCAAAAATCCCTCGCTTTTATAATGCGAAGATTTAAATCATACTCTTTAGCAAATTTCTTTACAAAATCAATTGTTTCAGGATATTCCAATCCAGTATCTATGAAGAGAACGTCAACATCGTCAATAACCTTTTTTGCAAGTAGTGTAGATATGGAACTATCTTTCCCTCCACTAAATGAAGCATTTATGACATAGTTGCTTTTATTTTTATACTTCTCAAAGTACTTCCCAATAAACTCTATGGATTTAGTTTCCATTTTTCTTATCCTACCATTATTTTCTTTTAAAAAATCCTGTATTTTTTTTCTTTTTATTTCTTTTTTAAATGTTAGGTCTTTAATTTTTAATCTTTCATTTTTCTTAATCCCAACTCCAACGAATTTCCCAAGTTCTACACCAACATAGTTATTATTTATTTTTTTAAATTCATCGATATTTTCAATTAAATGCTCGGCATATTTTCCTTTTAATTTTCTTTTTGTGGGTTTTAATTTTATTTTTGGTTCTTCAATTAAATAATAGCAGGCAGATGGGATAAATTTCCAATTCAAATCAACCAAATCAAACTCTAATACCCCAATTTGTGTGTTGTTTAGATAAACTCTTTTTCTATAATCTAAACCACTCATCTTCTCCAATAGTATTAAATCATCATACTTAAAATTTCCATTTGTAAGTTTATTCAGTAAATCAACTTCAAATTTTGATGCAAATTTTGTATCTTCTTTAAACATAATTTCACCACTATAATTTCATAAAATTATAAAAACACGGTAAAAATATATATGTTGTTCGTATATAATTTAAACAAAAAATCTTTTCAAAGAGTTTGAATTTACGTTTATCAAAAATTTATTTGGAAGGATGTTAATTTTTTGGTGAATATCATGGAAAATTTAAAACGGGCAGTTAAAACACTAAGAAAAAATAAAAACAATAATATTTTAATATGTACGCATATAGATACTGATGGAATAACTTCAAGGATTATATTGGAAAAGTTGATGGAAAGATTAAATATCGATGCAGATTTTATGTTCTTAAAGCAGATTGATGTTAATAGCATTGAAGAGATTCCATTTTCTGATTACGATTTAATAATATTTGCTGATTTAGGGAGTGGGCAGTTAAGTTTGATAAAGGAAAAAATCAAAAACAGCAACAAAAAAGTAATCATATTGGACCACCATATAGTAGAAAACACAAAAATTCCAGAAAATATAATAAACGTTAACCCATGGAATTTAAATAGAGATGGGGGAAGGGAAATTTGCGGAGCAGGAGTTTGTTATTTCTTTGCGAAAATGTGCAATCCAAGATGGACAGATTTGGCAAAATATGCTGTACTTGGTTCTGTTGGGGATGTGCAAAACTTTGAGGGAAAACTTAAGGGATTAAATGAGAAAATTTTAAAGGATGCAGTTGAGAGAGGGGATGTTAAAAAATATATGGATTTGCAGTTTTATGGGAAGCAAACAAGACCTTTGTTCATTTCCATGAAGTATTTTACTGATGTTAGGACTGATTTGGTGAATAGCGATTCAAGGATTATTAGATTTATTATGAATGTTGGTAAAAAATACAACTTAGATATAAATCCAACATTATCGTTGTGTGAGATTCCTTATGAGTATAAGAGGGCTTTGGGAAGTGAATTTTTGCATAAATGTAATAAGTATGTTCCAAGGGAATGGAGTATCTATCTGCCAAAGGTTATTTTTGGAGAATCTTATGAGTTTGTACATGAGGAATTTAAAACACCACTTAGGGATTTGGAGGAATTCTCAACCTGCATAAATGCCTGTTCAAGATATGGGGAGTATGAGATAGCGTTGAATGTTTTGAGAGGGGATAGGGAGGGTTATTATAAAAAAATGCTCTCAATGTTGAGGAAGCATAGGAAAAATTTGGCAAAATCATTAAATCATGTAAAGGATGAGGTAGAGATTGTACAAAAAGATAAGTTCCAATACTTTGAGACAGATAAAATAAAATCAGAGATAGTAGGAATTGTTGCGGGTTTAACATACTCATTAGAAAAGGTTGATTGGAAAAAACCAATATTTGCGATTGCCAATAACGGGGAAGGATATAAGGTCTCTGCAAGATGTCCAAAACTCTTAGCATTCGCTGAAGATATAAATTTAGCAGATGCAATAAGATACGCTTCTTATAAAGTTGGTGGTAGTGGAGGAGGGCATAGATTTGCATGTGGGGCTTATGTTCCTGATGCAGATGAATTTATTAAGTATTTGGAGAAGAGGCTATAAAAACTCATTTGTTTTTCAAAATCTCAATTAAAATGTCGAATTTTTTATTTAATCCATTAATTCCTTCTTTTAATTCATTCATACTATCCTTAATTTCAATCAATAGTCTTTTATGTTCTTCCAATTCACTAAAGATTAATTTAATAGGACTTTCGCAAGCATATTCGAATATAATGATATAGCATTTATGATAAGATATTTCTACCACAACATTTTACTATTTTTCGAATAAAAATTGTTTATGGTGAGAATATTCTCAAAAAAGCGAATGCAATTGTTTATATGCTCTTTCTTCTATTGTCAGAGTTTAATTCGTGTATAGAACTATCTAAAACATTACGCATTTTCGGAATAAACGTATCTCACGATACCATAAAATCGAATTCTTTGGAATGAGGGTCTTAACCCACAAGAGAATCTATTTAACTTCATGAAAACTTTATAACTCCGAATATAACATTTTCGTTATAGATGATTTTGTTATAGATAAGTTTTATTCGAAAATCAACAGAATTTACTTATTATTGTTGGAGTAATCTACATAAACGAGTAGTTATGGGCATGCATGTTGTTGATTGTATTGCTACGAATGGAAAGAACATCATTCCAATCGATTTTAGAGTTTATGATAGACCAAGGGATGGAAAGACGAAGAATGATTTATGTAGGGAAATAATACTCTCTTTAGTTGAAAGGGGATTTAATATTCGATATATCTGCTTCGATAGTTGGTATTCGAGCAAAAGAAAACTTAAAACTTATCGATAAGTTAGGTTTATTTTACCTCTGCAGAATTAAAAGGAACAGGAAGATAAACCTCTCCAAAAACGGTGAGTGGATTTCGATTAAAGAACTTGGAGAAATTCCTAAGAGCGGCTTAATCGTCTATCTAAGGAAAGTGGGCTATGTCAAACTCTTCTACCTTTCCAAAAACGGAAAGGCAGTATATTATATAACGAATAACCTATTTATGAGTTTCGAAGAATTCCAAGAGGTCAGAAACGCCTCTTGGAGAATCGAAGAGTTCCACAGAGGGGTTAAACAGTGCTGCAATATCGGAAATTTCTTCGTTAGAAAGAGACTTCCAGTATTGGGACACATTTCGTTAGCCATGAGAGCTTTCTTTATTTTAGAGAGGATTAGAATCGATAAAAAGATTACTTGGTATGAGTTTAGAAGAGAACTAAATCGAATAGCCGTTGGGAATGCCATAATCTCTTTATGTAACTGACAGTGTGATTACGAGAATCCTTTCTTTATTAGCTCTTTACTGCACTCTTTAATCACTTCATAGAATGATAATCCATATTTGTGGCTTAAATATTCTATACAGTTTGATACCATTGCTATAAACCTAACAAACCCAATATTGCTCTTTTCAGACGTTAGGTAATTTCCCTCAACATCTAAAATCGATTTATCT
>NZ_AGJL01000074.1 GCF_000243455.1 Methanotorris formicicus Mc-S-70
AGTGCTGCAATATTGGAAATTTCTTCGTTAGAAAAAGATTTCCAGTATTAGGACATATTTCGTTAGCTATGAGGGCTTTCTTTATTTTAGAGAAAATTAGAATCGATAAAAAGATTACTTGGTATGAGTTTAGAAGAGAACTAAATCGAATAGCCGTTGGGAATGCCATAATCTCTTTATGTAAAGAAACTGGTTTATTGTTAATCTAAGTATTTAAATGTATTTGCGAAAGTCCTAATTGGATTTAAAAGAACATAAAAGGACATAGAGAAAAATACTCTATGTAAAAATCTCCACTGTAAATTCATCTTAAATAAACCTACAAAGAGTTTAAAAATTCTTTTATCAATTAGAACCAAAACTGATAAAAAAAGAACAGTTAAAACTAAGAACTTAGAATCAAAATCAATAAAAAATAACAAAAATATCATTAGTGAAGTATAGAGTATGATAAACTTCAATGTAAAATTTTTGAGAGTTCTATTTTTAAGTGCTTCAATAAGGTTAATCCAATATATCAAAACCATAAACAGTGTTGCTGTAATCTTAATAAGTTCCAATATCATTGCAACACCTTACAAAAAGTGATAAAATTTAAAGATTATCAATAAGGTCATTATAACCAACAACAAAAACCATATTGCCATTGCAAAGATGGTATATTTTTTGGCCATCTCCCTCTTCCACCACCTATATGGAGAAATACCATAGGCATGGAATACCAATATTGCAGATAAATTTATGCCAATAATATTTATCAAAAATAATATCAAGAGAGGTATTGACTCATTAAAGTGCCCCGAGCCAATCAACAACCCAAAAACCACCAACGGAGGCAATAATGCGATAGCAATCATAACCCCTACAACAGCAGATGAAACCTCAGAAATTACTGTCAAAGCCCCAGCAATTCCTGCAGATAAAGCAATAATATCCCAAATTCCCAAAAAGATTCGAGAGTGTATTTGTGGACTATCTAAAGATACTGGATTAAAATAACCCAATAAAATTGCCAATAAAATGACAACAAATATCTCCAATAAGAGAGTTTTTATACATTTTCTTGCTAAATCCAAATCTGCAACAGTTATTGAAAACGATAACGCCATATTCGGCCCCAATAACGGAGCAATTACCATAGATGCAATAATTATAGCCACGTTATCCTTCCAAATACCAACAGATGCAACAATTGCCGACAATATTGTCATCAAAAAAATTTCTTTTGAAAACTTCGATAACTCAATCATCATATTGTACATTTCTTGACGAGACAGTCTTTCTGGTTTTCCCTCTTCAATTTTTTCTTTTTCAATTTCCTCGATTGGAGGTATTGTTGTCGTAGGTTCAAAAACAACGATTCTAAAATTTGCTCCCCCATATATCTGATTTAACTTATCTATTATTTGTTCTGCATCTTTTAATGTGGATAAGATTTTAATGACGCAATAACTTCCCTCAACATCAGCACTAATCCAAATTACTCCATCTCCCTTCAACTTATCAATACCAACAAATAGATGCTTTGGAATATAACAAACAATAAATCGAAGTTTCATAATCCCACAATAAAATTAAATTATTCCTTCACAATTAATTTTCCATTATTCCACTCTAAATAATGTCCATTCATCCCTATCTTAGATAAATCAAGTATTGGCACGATTCCCGGTGTTGGCTTAATACCCATTTTTTTCTGGAAGGCAGTTTGTTCTTGGAACGTCCCACTGTTAACCATAGCAACGCCTTTATAAATCCCATATCCATTTATGTGGATATGCCCAGTATGGAAAACATCTATATCTTTTTCAATAACCAAATAATCCTTATGCTCTGGAGCAATTGGGCATCTTCCCCCATAGGTTGGGCACAGTAATCTCCTCTTTAATAACTCTTTCATAATAGTTGATGGCTCTGTATATTTTGCAGAAGGTACTTGCCCAACGATATCGTCAAAACTTCTTCCATGATATAGAAGGAAATCCAAGCCATGAACATTAACTATTGCAGGATTACCTACAAATGTCACGTTATCCATGTTAAACAACTTGGCAATCTTTTCTGGAAGTTTTGGTTGTGGTTCTGCTGGTCTAACAGCATCGTGGTTTCCTGGGGAAATAATAATATGAATATGCTCAGGAATTTGCTCCAAATACAATGCAATCTCCTCATATTGGGACATTATATCTATTTCATACAAATCTTCCTCCTGCCCAGGATAGATTCCAACCCCATCCACCAAATCCCCAGATATTGAGATATATTTTATCCTACTGACAACTTTCTCCTCAACCCCATTATTTACATTCCCATTTAAAAATTCTATAAATTTGTTGAATGTATCTTTCATAAACTCATAACTCCCAACGTGGATATCTGATAAAAATACAGCATAAACTTGTTCATCTGTTCTATTTGGTTCTTTTGGTGTTATATCTGGCCTAACTGCAGTATCAGCAAACATTAAATTTCCCTTATCATTTATCGTTCCAATAAACCCAATAACCTCATCTAAAAGGATATCATCCGGCAATTCTCCATTGGCTATTTTCTCTTTTGTTAACAATACAGTGAATGATGCTTTTTCATCCTCTATCTCAACCAACTTATGCCCATTTTTTGTTGTATTTATATCTGAAACAATACCTACAATAAAGATATTGTCTTCTCTCTTCCTCTTCCATACCTCACTTAAAGGATATGCCCTTCTTTGAACCTTTCTCTCAATAAGTTTTTTAACCCTCTCATACCTATCAGTAAAATATTTTATAAAATCTGCAATTGTTCCTTCGCATGTAGATTTTCCAGATACATCTGAGTCATCATAAACCCTTATTCTTGTGTCAATATCCTTTGCATACCATTTGATATTTGTATTTATACTTTTTAATCCCCTAATCTCACTTATCCTTTTTTCTCTCTCTGATTTTTTCCTTTCTTCCTCTTTTTTCTTTTCTTCTTCTTTTAAAAGTATTTTTTTAATCAACTCTTCCCTTTCAGCATCATCAACTACCTTTTTCTCCTCTTTAACTTCTTTTTTTATTTCAAACTTCTCCCCTGTATAGTATGCAATAAAATCAAAACTCCCATACTCATTTAAAATCCAATCCAAATCATGATTTAAAAACACATCTAAAAAATGCTCATCCAACAAAATAAACTTATCATTCGTATTTTTAAATTTTTTGATTTTGTTGATTAATTCATCAACCTCATCTCTACCTAAATTTTTTATACGTCTGTAGGCATTTGGAGACAGAAGAACCTCAACCTCTAAAAAATTTTCAATCATGTTTTCCCTTTTAAGATTTATTTATTTTTGTTTTTTTATTTTGATTTAAGTGTATATTTATATTATAGCAGAGATAATCGAGAGGATGAATAATATCTCCCCTCCTACAAATCTCATCAGGATTGCAGTAATAACTTAACCCCTTTCCACCATCATCCTTCCAATTTTTACAGTATTCACAATGGGTAATATGACCTGCTACTTTATAGCCAATATTGTGACTTATGTAATATCTTGTTTTTTTCTCATCAAAGTCCTCAACATTCTTAAATAACATACTTATTAAATCATCAATAAACTTTTCTATTTCTTCCTCAGATGCAATGTCTAAGGCAGAAATATTAACCAACTCTCCATTCTCCAAAGGTCTTAAATTTGGATTGAATTTTGCAACAAACCAATAAACAACAAAACTTCTCCTTGCATAGTGGGAGGGGGAACCACCGGTTTGTATGTCTCTTAAAATTCCCCTAATACATGGTGGGTGCCACTCTAATGGAATCTCTCCCCTATAATTTAGTGCCTTTATCCCCTCAATACTCTCAAATTTAACCTTATCTTTTAAGTAGTTCTCTATTTCATTTAAAATATTTTTTATTGTTTCATCTTCTGGAAGTTTTACTTTTTTGATTTTATCTACGAGTTCTTTTAATTTAACCCTAATAACTTCTCTTGCATAAGTTTCTTTAATCCTATATATATTTACCTGCCCATTTTTTAAATCCAACCTTTCTAAATGCAAATCGTTATCTCTTGATAAGGATGCAATTTTTATGAATTCCCAAATATTTACTTCATTTGATAGTTTCTTTTCCATCTCTTCTTTATACTTCTCTGCGTATTTTCTAATATAAACGTTAGAGTATCTTGTATTTGCCATTAATATTAAAAGTAAATAATCAACCAGATATTCAAATTCTTTTATATCCTCCATTTCTAAAAATCTCTCCTTATATTTGATCAAGTCGTCATTATACTTATTTTTTATTTCTTCAAAAAATTTTTCAAAATCCTCCCTACCATATTTTTCTGCATATTCTTCCTCTACAAAAATATACTGTAATTTTGAAAGAATCGGGGATTTACATTTACCATTAATTACTGTAACGCAATTTTTAATCGCCTCAATAAAATCAACATCTTTAAATTTATCTAAATGTTCCCAAAACATAGGTAACACCTTGCAAAAACATAATTACAAACAAAATGAACAAAAATAAAAAGAAAAAGCATGAATTATAACAATTGTAATTCTTTCATCTTGTATAAAAATATTGCAACCCCGCCAATTGCTCCAATTTCATTTTCAACAATATATTTTCCTTCCCCTTTCTCCAACTCTAACTTTGTGAATCCAGTTGAAGCCCCACAGAAGACAACCAAATCATTTTTCCCAATATTATTAAAATCAACTTCTTTATCACATGTTCCTTTATTTGCAATTAATATAACCCTCTCTGGTCTTAAAACCTCTATTGCATCATCCAAATCTTCAAAGAATAAAACATTCTTTCCTAATTTACACGCTAACTTATGAGCAACTGGAACTCCACTTTGAGCAGCAGAACCTGTTGCCTTTGTTATAACTATTGTATCAATTCCAAATCCAAATACAATTTTTGCAAATTCCTCAACCTGTTTTGAACTAAATGTGTTGTGCAATGCAATGAACATATTATGCACCCCATTTTGTTTTTAATGTTTTTAACATGTTTTATAAAATTTACCGTAATTCCCATCACAAATTTAAATATTTATTTAATTGAATTAACTTCATCTAACACTTTAAGATTATAAGCGATTGTGAAGAGTAAGAGCTTAACACTCAGCCCTTTCTTGCTTACAGCGTGAATATGCTTAGAAAAC
>NZ_AGJL01000075.1 GCF_000243455.1 Methanotorris formicicus Mc-S-70
TATTCGAATATGCTTGCGAAAGTCCTATCTGGGAAAAATACTGGGGCTGTTTTGAAAGGAGGGTGTGTTATAGTTAAAGGCAATACTGGGGATTTTACAGGTATTGAGATGAAAAAAGGGGTTATTATCGTTGATGGAAATGCAGGGAAATATTTAGGAGCGAAGAAAAAAGGAGGGCTTATATACGCAAGGGACGGCTCACCAATTCCACCAACAAAGAAATATCCTTTAAGTGAGGATGATAAAAAACTTCTAAGCAAATTGGGATTTTTTGGGGAATTTTACAAATTCCAATAAAATTAATTCAAATTTATAAATCAATTCTTCTAAAATAAAATTAAAGCCTCGGGCGGGGTTCGAACCCGCGACCTCCTGCTTACCAAGCAGGCGCTCTACCAGGCTGAGCCACCGAGGCACTCCAAATAATTCTTAAATCATTAAACAACTATAAATAATTTTCGCCGAAAAGTTTATATATTAGAACCTTTGTATTAATGAGTGCTGTTGTTTGAAGCCCGGTGGTGTAGTGGCCAATCATCCGGGGCTTTGGACCCCGGGACCGCGGTTCGAATCCGCGCCGGGCTACCATTTTTTTATTTTGGACAGTTTAATCCATATATTTAAATTTATGGTGAAATAATGAAGATAGGCATTTTAAGTGAAGGAAAGTATGGAGAAAGGGTACATAAGGTTATAGGAAAAAAATTTAATTGTGATTTTATTAAAGTTAAATATTCTGGAGAATTTGACGACATAAAAATTGATAAAGATATTTTGGAAAAATTAGAGGATTATGATTTATTTATAACCTACACCACAAACCCAGATTTAACCTACGAACTCGTTAGGCAAATCAGGAAAATAAATAAAAATGCATTTGTTATTGTTGGTGCGTGGAAAGGAGGAGGGTTTAAAAAGCAGTTGGAGGGTTTTGGTAATGTGTTTTGTCCAAATTTGATGTGTGAGATTGATGAGAGTGTTTTAAAAAACTATTTGGATGAATTTCCACAATTAAATAAATTTTTAAGATATTTTGGAAGACCAAAGGTAAAAATCATACTTGAAAACAATAAAATAAAAGACATTGAAATTTTGAGGGAGGCACCGTGTGGCTCAACCTCTGAAACTTTAAAAGAATTTATTGGCAAGGAAATTAATGAAAAAACCTTAAAGAATATTGGTTTGAGAGTCCAGCATTTCTGCAGGGCATCCAAAATTAGATTATTTGTAGATAACGAATGCAAAAAAATCAAAGCAGGGGAAATTATTGTCCAATCTGTTAAAGAGGGATTGATTAAAGATTAGAAGGTATGCAAAAGGTATCTTTTAAATTTTTAGGTGATAAAATGAAAAGACTCATCTTTTTAATTCTATCGTTGTATTTACTCCATCTACTATTTGCAGAGGAAAATATATCTAATAATATCTCAATCGAAAGTATGGCTACAAATGGAGCGGATGTAATGATTAGTATATATGACAAAATCAACTCTAAGATGTATGAAATCCTATATGATGGAAGGGAGTTTAAGTTAATTCTAAGGTTTCCAATAAATAAATCTGAATTAAATAATTCAGAGATAAACTTTAAACCAAAGAACTGGAATTTTTATAGTTATTTTAAACATCCTGTTGTAGTTGGTAATTTTAAAGGAAAATGGATTTTTCACAGTCCAGAAATGCTAGGATTCTTTGATGGAAAGAATTTTACGACTACAATAAGTGGACTTTATTCTGGATGTTCAACTGCAAGAATATCAAAGTTCAAAAGTAGCGATGATATAGCCTTTATTATTTGGAGTGGTTCATCAGCATCATGCAATAGAAACTGGTTATGTTCTTACTATAACCTCCCAGGAAAAAATATCTTTCCATATAGTCAAGGATATTATGGTATAGGTTATAATTCAAAAAATGATTTTTGGTATATATATTTTAATAACTATGGAAATAATATCACAAATAACACCATATATATTTGGAAGAATGGAAATATAATAAAATCATTTAACCTATCTAATGATAAGATAGGAGCATTTTATTTGTATCATCTTAATTACCAACCAATGGAATGTGATAACAATGGAAATTTATTAATTCCATTAACTTCTCCTCCAAAATATTACACTAATGCAAAGATAAACTACACTGTTAATGGACTTTATTTATATAATGGAGAAAAACTAACAAAAATATCTAACATAACTCCATATATTATGTGTAAAGGAGATAAAGGAGTATTAATGGCTACAAATAATGGACTTTATATCTATAAGAATGAAACGGTAATAAACCTCTCTAATTTATTTAAAAGAGTTGATTATATCAGTTATGTTGATGAATATGAATATTGGTTAATATCTGGAATTGATAAGGATAATAATACAAAATTAGTTAAATTCGATGGAAACAACACTATGGAAGATTTAACTCAACAATTGATAGTGGATATAAATGAAAAAAATGAGATTTTAAATAATTACTTATATGAAATAATCCTGATAGTAGTTATAATTCTTGGATATATTTTATGGAAAAAGTCAAATTAATCTTTTATTTTTTGTTATTTAATATTTATATCTTTAATTCTTTCGATTTATAAAGTATCATAATAATTATGCTTAATGTTGTATCCCGAAATTATTTCGCCATAATTTTTCATACACTAATCACCTCCTTATCACACTCTACACCATAATAAACTTCATAAGGAGTTTTAAAATTAAGAGAACGATGTGGTTTTACTCGATTATACCAATCTACGAACTTTTCTAAACTATTGAACATATATAATCGATACTCCACTCCCTATTTATCCGTTCAACTTTTCCTATTGTTTGGGGATGTCTAACAGAGGTCCTTATATGCAAAATCCGATTTTCCAGTAGAAACTTCTGGAATTTAGATACCCCTCCTCTCGCAGGAACGAATTGAGTTCTATTATCGGTTAATATCTTCTCAGGTTTCCCATACTTTTTAAAACATTCCTTTAAAGTAGAAATTACAACGTCTGATGTCGCTTCTTCATACAACTTAATATGTAAAATATATCTACTATGGTCGATTTATAATTATCATGTGCGAAATAATTTCGGGATACCACAGGAGATTAAACTTACGTTATCCTTTCTAAAACAAACTTATGTTTTTGAAGATGGAAAGTTATATTTTTCAATTTGGGATTCTAATTTGAATGATTAAAATTTATTCAATTTTATAAGACAAGAGATTTTCTTTAATCTTATTTATTTTTTGCATTTTTTCATCAATATCCTTTTCATATTTACTTAATCTTTCTTCAAAACTCTTTACTGCCCTCTCAACTTCTTTTGGTGCAGGACCTCCTATAACATCCCTCATTTTGACATTTTCATAGGGATCTAATGCCTTCATTATTTTTTCTTCATCAACTTTTAGGTTATATTTTTCCAAAACTTCATAAATAACCTCAATCATATCCTTTTTTTCTTCTATACTCTTTCTAACAACTTCCCCAACAATGCCATGTGCGGTTCTAAATGGAATGTTGCATTCTTTCACAAGTGTATCAGCAAGTTCTGTTGCAGTTGAATAGTTGGCATTTGCTAATTCCTTCATTCTCTCAACATTTACTTTTAATGTTTTTAACATACCATGTATCATTTTTATTGTATCTATTGTTGTATAGACACTCTTCCACAAATGTGGGCTTATCTCTTGCAAATCTCTGTTGTAGGTGTTAGGCAATGCCTTCAAAATAGTTAAGACGCTAATCAAATTCCCATTTAAGGTTGAGAGTTTTGCCCTTGCAATCTCTGCAACATCTGGGTTCTTTTTTTGAGGCATTATTGAGGATGTTGATGTGTATTCATTTGCAATCTCAACCATTCTAAACTCATAAGTTGAAAATAAAATTAACTCCTCACAAATTTTTGATAAGTTAGTTCCTAATATTGATAAATTTGCCATCGTCTCAGCAATAAAATCCCTACTTGAAATCCCATCCATTGAGTTTTCAATAATTCCATCAAAGCCAAGAAGTTCCTTTGTTCTTTCTCTGTTTATTTTAAATCCGGTTGTAGCCATTGCCCCACTACCTAATGGGGAGATGTTTATTCTTTTATATGTATCCAATAATCTTAAGATATCCCTTTCAATTGCTGAAACATAACTTAGCAAGTGGTGGGCGAATGTTGTTGGTTGTGCATGTTGTAAATGCGTATATCCAATCATAAGTGTTTCTTTATGCTCTTTTGCCATTTCTATGAGGTCTTTTTCTAAGTTTATTAGGTCTTTTAAAATCAGTAAAACTTTTTCCCTCAAAGACATCCTTAAATCTGTTGCAACTTCATCGTTTCTACTTCTTCCCGTGTGCATTCTTCCCGCGACATCTTCTCCTAATTTTTTAATCAACTCACTTTCAATAACCATGTGTATATCATCTAATGAAGGATCTAAGTTGAGGTTTTCCATTCCTTTTTTGTAAATTTCCTTTAAGCCATCAATAATCTTCTTTACATCATCTTTTTTTATTATTCCCTGTTCATAGAGCATTATTACATGTGCAATATCGCACAAAATATCTACCTCAAAAATTTCCTTATCAAAATCTAAACTTGTTGTGTATTTCGCCACATCTTCTTTTATTGAATTTCCCAATCTTCCTCTTCTCAAAATGTTCATGTTTTCACCAAACACGTTTCAATCATGTTTGAATAATATCAATTATGTCGTATTTCATTTTTTTGATATAAAAATTAAATATGTGGTATCCCGAAATTATTTCGCACATGATAATTATAAATCGACCATAGTAGATATATTTTACATATTAAGTTGTATGAAGAAGCGACATCAGACGTTGTAATTTCTACTTTAAAGGAATGTTTTAAAAAGTATGGGAAACCTGAGAAGATATTAACCGATAATAGAACTCAATTCGTTCCTGCGAGAGGAGGGGTATCTAAATTCCAGAAGTTTCTACTGGAAAATCGGATTTTGCATATAAGGACCTCTGTTAGACATCCCCAAACAATAGGAAAAGTTGAACGGATAAATAGGGAGTGGAGTATCGATTATATATGTAGGACTTTCGCAAGCATATTCGAATATAATGATATAGCATTTATGATAAGATATTTCTACC
>NZ_AGJL01000076.1 GCF_000243455.1 Methanotorris formicicus Mc-S-70
TTAGTATGATGTTCGGAGATACTGATTTATTAACCTCCTCTAAAACAACCTCTTCAAAGAATTTGTTTATCTCTTTTTTTGGATATCCATATTCTCTTGCAACTTTGAATATCATCTTTTCACTGCCACTTCCATACTGTGCGGCTTTTTTTGGCCTATAGGCGATGTAATCTGGGATGTATTTTGATGCAATATCCCTTAAAATCCTCTTCCTCATCTCATCCATTTTATAGGTTACTGGAATTGATAGGGCAACCCTCACAACATCTTTATCCAAAAATGGAACCCTCAACTCTACACTATTTGCCATTGTGCAGTGGTCATCCCTCTCCAAATTAACCTTGTATATATTCATAACATCCTCTAATAGGGATTTTTTTAACTCATCCTCTCCCTTTTCTCTCAAAATTCTCTCATACCTGCTATATCCGCCAAACAACTCATCTGCCCCTTGACCAGATAAAACAACCTTTATATTGTCTTCCCTTGCCATTTCAGATGCAACGTATATTGGAATACCTACTCCGATCTTCATCAAGTCAAGTTCATCTATTGCCTTTGCAACCTCAAAGATATATCTTTCATACTCCTCTTCCATTATAATCTTCTTCCTAAGTTTTAATCCCATATCTTTTGCCGCTCTCTCTGCATATTTTATGTCCTCACTTTCTTCTGTTCCTACAGTGTATAAAATAACCTCACAATACTCAGATGCCATCTTTGCAATCAATGTGCTATCAACACCCCCAGAATAGATAATTCCAACCCTCCCAATGCCTCTCGTTCTCTTCCAAACTGCATTCCACAACGCATTGTCAAGTTCTTTTTTACAGGTTTCATAAGATTTGTATTTTAAGTAATCAAACCTCAACTTTTCAAGATTGTTTGTTATGGTGTATTTGTTATCCTTCAAATAATAGGTTAATTCACTGTTTGGACTTAATCTATTTATGTATTCATTTAGATGTTTTGGATTTCCATCAATTCCCTCAATTTTTTTCAATAAATACCACAATGCCTTTCTTTCAGAAGCAAATGCAAAATAATCCTTTCTATCTAAATAAAATAGTGGTTTAACTCCAAAAGTATCTCTCCTTAAAATTAAAGAATTGTTATTTTTGTCATATATTGCATAAGCATATTCTCCATCAAGTTCATTCAGCATATCCTCTTCATACGCATGAACAATAACCTCTGAGTCAGTATCTGTTTTAAAATTGTGGTTTGATAAATCCTCTCTCAACTCAATGTAATTGTATATCTCCCCATTACATATAACCCACAAACTTTCATCTTCATTTGGAATTGGCTGGGTTGCAGAACCAACAATAGCCAACCTATTATGCCCAAAACTAAAATCTGCAGTGATATTTTCTTTAACTTCTCTAAAATCCTTGAAGTATAGAACTTTATCATCCACCAACATTCCCGACGCATCTGGACCTCTATGTTTTAATATTCTCATCATCATTAATAGATGCTTTGAGATCTCCTTCCTTAGACTACTCGGCTCATCTTCATCCTTTAAGATTATTCCGCTTATCGAGCACATAATCCTCACTCAGATTATATTAATTTTTCTAAATATTCAATTTCTTTTATTAATTCGGATATTTTTTCCTCTTTAGAAAGTTCTCTGTTATAATTTAAATCATTTACCTCGATAACTAAACTTCCATCATAACCATAATCAATTAACTTTTTTATTGGTATTGAAAAATCTATCTGGGAGTTACGTAGTGGAAAATGCTCCCTCCCATCACAAACTCCAGAAACATGAGCATTTCTTACATATTCATGCAATTCTTCAACAAATTTTTCTGCATTTTCTTTTGCATGTGCAAAGTCGAGAGTTAACCCCATTTTATATTTCCCAATAATCTGCTTTATCTCTTCTACCGAGTAGCATAGGTAGTTAATAAGTTTTGGCATATTTTCAAGGGAGAGGAGTACGGACTTTTCCTCCGCATATTTTGTGCAAACGTCCAAATAGTGGTAAAATTTTTCATATTCTTCCATAGTAGGTGGTCTTTTTGTTGGTCTTTTTCCAGGATGGATTGTTAAGATTTCCCCTCCTAAAAAGTTAGTTAAATCTATTGCCCAAAAAGTTTCTTTAATAGTGGCTTCTTGGATGTGGTGGTTTGTGGATGATGGGTTTAACTCAATATATGGGGCGTGGATTGTTAAGTAAAACTTTGATAGAATTGGCTTTATCTCTTTTAAGTAGTCTTCATCAAATCTCCTATTCCAAAACTCAGGATTTTCTGGAAAAAGTTCCATGCCTTTTAACCCTATACTCTTAAATATATCACATATTTCTTCAATAGGATATTCCCAAAAGAACAAGGTTGTGCAACTTATGGTAGTCATAGAAAACACCAAAAAATATGATATTATGATACTGAATATATATGTTGTTTATAATATGTTTACCCACATATGGTTCTTAAAAAACAGTATTGCCAAAACAATCAAATATGCTAAGAATACAAATGGAACGAAAGGGTAGGTTTTTAAGATGTTTAGTTCGTTTGGGATTTTTCCTTTTTCATTCAGTTCTTTGAGAAGTTTTATAGTATCTTCTGACAAACCCTCTCCATCAGTAAATATTAGTTTGTAATCCTTTTTTCCACCTTTTTCATAATCTATGAGATACTTTATTCTCTTTACCAAACTTGCGTTTTCAATAACGACATCTCCATCGTTCTTCAATACGATAATGTCCCTCAAAATATCCCCTTCTTTTAACTCATCTATCCGTTTTTTATCTGAAACTTCCACACCCATTAACGCATATATCACAATAGAAATTAGTGTTAATTCTCCAAGGTAGACTAAGGACATTAAAAGTACGTTCTTCGATATAAAGTAGTTGGTATCTAAAAGATACATCCCGAGTAAATAAATTGGGAATAAATATCCAAGTGTTTTTGTAATATTCCTGTAGTTTTGGACTTTCTTAGATAGGACTATTGATAGTATAATATAGCCCCAAACGACCAATGTCGCATACGGGATGTTGTATATCTGAATGATATAATCCAAAATTCCTATAACCATTGTAAAATAGCATGATGAGGGGATCATATCTCTCCAATAAACCTTCAAAATCTTAAGCATCGGGAAAAACGCTGCCAAACCAGCACTTAAACCGATAAGAATTAGAATATACTTTGGGAAATAGTAAACCATATCAAAGGCAAACAACGGGGCTAAAGCGGAGAAAATCTTTACATCTCCACCTCCCATACCAATACTCAATATCAAGCACAAAATTAGCGTTGAAAAAAAGGCAATTACTGCATCAACTCCGAAATAATAATATCCAACAGCGAGGTTTATGATTAACATTGCAATAACGTATTTATGCGGAATAATCTTCTCCTTCATATCAGTTAGAGACGCAAGAAATAGTAGGATGATGTTTGCTAAGTACGCCACTAAAAGAAGCATCAACAACCACCGACATTATTTTTCCATTTTTTTAATGACTTTATCTTTAATTTTTAGCAACATCTCCCTATTGTTCAGTAGATCAATAGATTCATCTATGCTTTTGTCCTTTGTAAGTTCAAGAATCTCTCTTAAAACTTCACATGCAACATCTGGCTTGTGTATCCAATGGCATTTCATACAACTCCAAACTTTTGTTCCATCTTTTTTCTCCACCCATTCCCCAAGATTTTCATCTTCACATGGATAAAACGGACAATAGCACCATAAGCAAACCTGTCCATCGAAATGACAAGGGTAGTATTCGCAATTCCTATTTGCTCCACAAACCTCAAGAACTTTTTTAACATGTTTTTTTGCAAGTTCTATCATACTATCACACAAATATTTATAGAATTCTAAAACAATAGTCTCTATTATTTCCATCATTATTTAAATTATTTTTTATTTATTGTATAGCAACCATATTGTTTGCATTAGAACTTTGACATAACTCCGATAAATTTTAACCCAATTTTAAAATTTAAGATCCAAATAATGACATTTAAAAATTGGGACGTATAAATAGATCCTAATAAAATTCGCAAACAACTATAAATTGCAACAATTTTGGTGATTGAAATGGAAGAACTTTTAAAGTTGGCAGAACAAATAAGAGATGAAAATTTGAGGGAGAAAGTCATAGAATTTCTAAAAAATCCAATTCCCACACATAAGGAGATTGAAGATACGAAAATTCCTCCAGAATCATCCCCAGCAAGTATAAAATGGCACCATAAATATGAAGGGGGATTAATAGAGCATACAATAGCAGTTACAAAGTTGGCATTAAAAATGGCAGATGTTTTAGAGGAGGTTTATGGGATAAAAATAAATAAAGATTTGATTATCGCTGGTGGTTTGTTGCACGATATTATGAAACCTTTCAACTACATAAGAGAAGGGGATAAATTTGACCATATTGAAAATTTCCATTTAGACCACCTAACCCTTGCTGTTGCAGAACTCTACAAGAGGGACTTTCCACTTGAGGTTATAAAGATTGTTGCCTCCCATCACGGGGATTCCTCACCTTCAAGACCCAACTCCATAGAGGCATACCTTATCCACTTTGCAGACACCTTTGATGCTCAGTTAAATGACGTTGCAATTAGGGTTTGTCAGGCAAGGAGTAAGGATTTAGGTATTGATGAGTGTGAGATATACAAGAAGATTACCCCTTTAAAAGTTTATGAAATTAGAAGCAGAGAAGGTAAGAAAAGATTGATAGAATATCTAAAAGAATTACTTGGTATTGAAGAAGAGCAAACAGAAGATATATAGTCGTTCTGCATGTGTGCCATAATCTTATCTTACTGATAGTGTGATTTAACAATATTAAC
>NZ_AGJL01000077.1 GCF_000243455.1 Methanotorris formicicus Mc-S-70
GTAAAGAGCTAATAAAGAAAGGATTCTCGTAATCACACTGTCAGTTATTTATATTATTAATTTTTACTTTTTTATAATTTATTTTGCCTTCCGAAACTGTTAAATATTAAATGTGTGTTAATTATTATTTGTGATTAAATATGAGCTTGGAAAAGTTATATACGATGAAGGAAGCTTGTAAATTGTTGGGAGTTCATATAAAAACACTGCAAAGATGGGATAGAGAGGGGAAGATAAAATGTGTTAGAACCGTAGGTAATAGAAGGAGAGTTCCAGAAAGTGAAATAAAACGAATATTAGGAATTAAAGATAAAGAACAAAGAAAAATTATCGGTTATGCGAGAGTCTCATCCAACACACAAAAAGACGATTTAGAGGGACAAATACAACTAATAAAATCTTACGCAGAGGAAAAGGATTGGGATGTTCAAATACTAAAAGATGTAGGTAGTGGTTTAAACGAAAAAAGAAGAAACTACAAAAAACTTTTAAAAATGGTCATAAACCAAGAGGTTGAAAAAGTAATAATTGCTTATCCAGATAGATTAACGAGATTTGGATTTGAAACATTAAAAGAATTTTTTAAATCCTATGGAACGGAGATAATCGTTATCAATAAAAAACATAAAACTCCACAAGAAGAGTTAGTCGAGGACTTAATAACTATTGTCTCTCACTTTGCAGGAAAACTTTATGGAATGCGTTCTCACAAGTATAAAAAGCTCACAAAAACAGTTAAAGAGATTGTAAGGGAGCAAAATGACAAATAAAAACAAACTCCCAACTGAAATCGTATTAACTTATAAGGTTAAACATAACTACGATTTAAAAGACCTACCAACTGAATTTATAAAAATAGCTCAAAAAGCAGTCGATATTATTTGGAAAAATATCGATTGGAAAGAAACGGAAGTTAAACATCGATATAAAGTTGGGAATAAATACAAATACTATAAAACCATTCGATTAATTCCGAAAATTCCAAAGGATAAGGACTTTAAAAGAGAGTTAAGAAATTATTTATTAAATGGCTGGAAGTTTGCATCTCATTATGTCGATGGAGCTATAAAAGTATCTTATTCAACAATAGAGAGTTGGAAATCGAATTATATGGAAGGGATAAGGAGTAGAAAAAAGCCCACGTTTAAAAGACCTTTTGTTAGAGTTAAAAATACTCTGATAAAATACGATAAGGAAAAAAGAGAAGTGAGAATAACAATAAAACCGAGAGAGGAATATTTAATTCTAAATATTAAAGATGAGTGGTTCTATGAGAGAGTTAAGGATTTTGACATTGGAGAGATTATTTTAAAAAATAACGAGGCATTAATAACATTTAAAAAACAATTAAATTTTGATAAAAAAGTTGCTATCGGAGTAGATTGTAATCTAAAATCGTTAGATTTGTATCATCCTGAAAAAGGTTGGATTAGAGTTAATGTAGAGGAATTACATCGAATTAAAAGGGTTTATGATGTTATTGTCGATAAACTAAAATCAATCTATAAAAAAGCTCCGAAGAGAATCGGTAGATTGTTGAGGAAGTATTATAATAGGAGAAAGAATCGAGTAGAAGATTATATTAACAAACTAACTTCCCAATTATCTAAACTCTTCCTAAATGCAATTTTTATCTTCGAGGATTTGGATAAGTTTAATATGTATGATAAAAATTCGAATTTTAATAGGAGTTTGGATAGAACAAGTTGGAGAAAGATTGCTAAGAGGTTAGAGTATAAAAGTATCGTTTTTTACGTTAATCCCCACTATACATCAAAAACCTGTCCCGTATGCGGGAGTAAAATGGAGTCCCAAGAGGGACAGGTTGTTAAATGCAATAATTGCGGGGCTTTTAATAGACAGTTTGTTGGTTGTTTTAATATTTTTAAAAGAGGAATTAAGTTGGTTAAAAAGATTTTAGGCGGAGTTGGGGTCCCCGTGTCTGGGGTTGAGAGCGATGATTTACTCCCCAATGAACCCAGAGGGGAGTTGAGCTCGATGAAACCCAATCCCGATGTGGTCTATATCGTAAATTTAAATGGTAAAACTCTTCTATAAGTATAAAAACTCATATATGCTCACATCGGGAAGACCCCGCAGGCCTCTCAGTGGCATATTTAATGTTGGATACTCCTCCACTACTCTGCATAATATAAAATTTCCCATTAAATCCTTCATTTCTTAAAGAAGTTATTAAATTTTTGAGATATTTTGACATCAAAGGTTTTAAGTAGGCATTTACCACAGTAGTGCTTGTCCTTTCATATTCTTTATACTCTGGATCGATTTCATGAGAGGCAATAACATCAACATTCGGGCAGAGTTTTTTTATTATTTCTTCTGCCTTCTTTTCATGGATTGGATTTTTGTAACTATGCAAAAATGATATAACAACAACCTCATATCCTTTATTTTTAATTTCTTTGGCAATTTTACATAGTTCCTCTTCATTTAGTGGCGTTATTATTTCTCCATTTGCACCTATTCTCTCCTCAACCTCATATCTATCTCTTCTTTTTATCAATGGCTTTGGTTTTTCAAAGAATAAATCATAAAGTTTAGGTCTTCTCTGCCTTCCTATTTCAATAACATCCCTGAATCCCTTTGTTGTTATTAATGCAATTTTTGGGGGTAAAAGATGCTCTTGCCCTAAAAACATGTTTGTTCCCAATGTCGTTGCATGGACAAGAATATCTATCTCATCAAAATTTATTCCTGCATCTTTTATTGCATTAATTGCCCCAATTGCTGGACTTTTTGGTGTTGTTGGGACTTTTGTTATATGAAATTCTTTTGTGTCTTCATCAAAATAAACGAGGTCTGTAAATGTCCCTCCAATATCAATACCAACCCTATATTTCCCCATAGTATCCCCTCAATTTAAAATCCATAAATCATTGAGATTTTAAACCACAAATCCCAACAAATAATAGTACCATTTCCATTAAAATAAATTTTTTATCAATATCCCCACAATCCTCTCCCCGCTCTTCCCATCTCCAAAGGGATTCTCCCAAGTTCTTTTTTTATTCAGCATTAATTCAACAGCATTAATAATTTTATTTTTATCATCCCCAACCAAAATATTACTTCCAACTTTTAACGTCTCTGGTCTCTCTGTGTTGTATCTCAAAGTTACACATGGAACTTTTAAAATGCAACTTTCTTCTTGAATTCCTCCGCTGTCAGTTAAAATTAACTCCGCATTCTTCTCCAAAATTAAAAATTCCAAATAACCAACTGGTTCTATAATTTTTATTTTATTGTTTTTTAATTTCTCAAATAAATTAAACTCCTTCAATCTCTTCTTAGTCCTTGGGTGGATTGGGAAGATAATATCTTTATCATAAATCTCTGTTATTTTTGTTATTGCATTTATTATGTTTTTTAATCTCTCTTTGTTGTCAACGTTCTCCGCTCTATGCAAAGTTAACAAAAAATAACCCTCCCCATTGGTTATGTTTTTTAAAAACTGATTTATATATTCATTTTTTTCTGCAAGTTCTAAATTTTGTAAGGTTGCGTCAACAATGGTATTACCTACAACAAAAATTTTATTATTTTCAATTCCTTCCTTTAATAGATTATTTTTTGCCTCCTCTGTTGGAGCAAAGAGATAATCACTTATGTGGTCAGTTAAGACTCTATTTATCTCCTCTGGCATAGTTTTATCGTAACTCCTTAAACCTGCCTCAACATGTGCAACTTTTATTTTTAATTTTGAAGCAACTAAAGATCCAGATAAAACTGTATTCGTATCTCCCTGAACAATAACAACATCTGGATTCTCTTTTAAAATAACCTTCTCAATCTCAATCATCATCTTTCCTGTCTGTTCTCCATGCGTTCCTGAGCCAATATTTAGATTATATTTTGGTTTTGGTAGATTTAACTCTTCAAAAAATATTCTATCCATATTCTCTGAATAATGCTGATTGGTGTGTATGATGTGCCAATCTACGTTAATTTTTTCTAATTTTCTAATTATCGGAGAGAGTTTTATAATCTCTGGTCTTGTTCCTAAGATTACGGAGATTTTCATCCTATCCCTCAATACTATTTAAAAATCTTTAAATTAACATTAAAAACTGATAGTGTGATTTAACACTATTAAAATTAAAACCAAAAAATAGAAATAGGTAGCACTTAAATAACTCGTTAAAAAACGGTGCATCTCCTATGCTAACAGCACTTAATAATATACTCACTAATTCTATAAATAGTTTTAAGATTTAACTGTTCAGAGGAGTTATCCAGTTCGCAGAGGTTAGAACACTAACGCCGATAAAAACCATCAAAGCATTTTCAGAGGATATTTTTGGAATTCACAGAACAACTATCGTTAAAAACCTACAAAAACTCTCTGAAGACGAGTTTTGTTTATATGCTCAACTATCTAACCTTCCCAATATTTTGGATGACAATAGATTTAAATATACTGCAATAATCGATTCAACACTACTAAGGAGATGGAGTGAAAAAGTTTATGGATGCAATATTCGATACAACTACATCGAAAGACATAGCAAACTATAGTTGTTTGCGAATTTTGCTAAAATTTATTTATACTCTAAATTTTTACGCTCATCTTCACTTACAATTACATATACAAATAATAATCGCAATATATAATTTTATGAGCGTCGAAGTATATAAGTTATTCATACCAAAGGATGAGGAGTGTATTGCAATTATAAGGGAGATTAG
>NZ_AGJL01000078.1 GCF_000243455.1 Methanotorris formicicus Mc-S-70
AACAGTTTATTATACTTTCTTAACCAACATTGATTTCAAAAGACCAAAAATATATCTAAAAACGTATAAAAACGATGGAATATCGAAACAAGATTCAGAATGCTTAAAAACATAGCTATAAAAACGAAATCAAAGATTTTAGAAGTAAGATTATTCTTGTTTATACTTAGAGCGATTATTCACAATCTATGGGTTGCAATGCAATGGAAAAACAAAAATACGAATTATAAAACCATGAATTTAAAAGAATTCGTTATCAAAATTAATGAATTAATTCGAATGCACATATATACAAATAAACCAATAGATAATACTCAGTTGTGCATACCTAATGCATATTCGGAGATACTGATTCAACGCTACTAAGGAGATGGAGTAAAAAGGTTTATGGTTGCAATATTCGATATAACTACATCGAAAGACATAGCAAACCATATCAAGAGCAGATAAACTGCTGTATTTATCACGAAAAAAAGGGATATATTCGATTTACACTACAATAAAACCACTTGGCAAAAATCCACAGACATATTCATCGAAATTATTAGATTCTTAACTCATATAGATATCGGGACGGTCGTAGGAGACACTTTTGTAACGACAAAGAAATTATGAAGGAATCTAAAGAATTGGGAATGGAATATATTGGTAAACTTAGGAAAACCTGATAGTTGAATATTTCGGTAAGAAGGTTAAGGTAGAAGGACTATTTAAGAGGGATTTCGAGAAAGAAAAGCTTAAATTAAGGACTATTAATGGAATAAAGTTTAGATTATCCGAGAAAGTGGTCAATATTCCCGATGTTGGTAGAGTTAAAATCGTTGCAGTGTTGATGGAAAATCAGAAAAAACCTAAGTATCTGGTCTCTACAAACCATAAAAGAAGGCAGAGAACATAATAAGCGAGTATATGAAGAGACCAAAGATAGAAGAAAAGCATAGAAGAGATAAATCGATTTTAGATGTTGAGGGAAATTACCTAACGTCTGAAAAGAGCAATATTGGGTTTGTTAGGTTTATAGCAATGGTATCAAACTGTATAGAATATTTAAGCCACAAATATGGATTATCATTCTATGAAGTGATTAAAGAGTGCAGTAAAGAACTAATAAAGAAAGGATTCTCGTAATCACACTGTCAGTTTATTAAGTATTTTTTCAACATCTAACGCAAACATTAACACCCAACAACTTCAACAAACTTTGGATTTTTTGTTCTTTTATCAAACCACATACTTATACCAACCATCAAATTGCCTTTTTTACCTATAACATACTCGCACTCACAACCCATGTCTTCAAACGACTTCTTTAATGCCTCAAATCCAAATAAATCAGGACTTACCATAGTTTCTTTTAAAACGTTGTTTATCTTCTCAACAAATAATACAATGTCATCCTCATCAGCAACCTCAAAATCATTTTCTTTTAACTTTGCTTCTAAATAATCTTTTATGTTATTGTATTTTTCAAAATCCTCATCTCTACAAACACCTCTAACTATCAACAAACCCTCTATATCACATACTGGCTTTGAACCTTTAAACGCATTTAGTGACTGCATGATTTTTCCAACGTTCATTTTTAAATGCATCACAATATCACCATTTTTTATTTTTTATGCAGTAATGGTTTTTATCAATCCATAAGCCCCACTAAATATAATCTGAACTGATATTGCCGCTAATATAAGCCCCATAATCCTTACTATTGCATTAATACCAGATACCTTTAATTTTTTCACAACAATATCTGATGCAGAAAGGATTAAACCAGAAACTATCATGGTTAAGATTATTGATGATATAACGATTGTTTTATTTGCCAAACTTTGTGCTTTCTCCATTAAAATTATGGTCGTTGTTATAGCCCCAGGTCCTGCGAGGAGGGGTATTGCCAACGGAACAACTGCAACACTGCCCATACGCATGTCAATTTCCTCTCTTGGGGAGTGTTTTGTTTTTGACATCTCAGCATGGAGCATATCCCATGCAATTTTAAACAGTAGCAAACCTCCTGCAACTTTAAATGAGTCCAATGTTATCCCAAAGTAATCAAAAATATAGGTTCCAAAGAGTGCAAATATCAATAAAGTTATAGTTGCAGTTACTGTGGCACTTTTTATTATCTCAATCTGTTCATCCTTTGAGTAGTAGTACGTTAAAATATGGAATATTGGAATTATACCAACTGGGTCAACGATGATAAACAACGATGTAAAGGAATATATGAAAAAATTTAAGTCCATGCTTTCACCATTTTATAAATATCTTGCCCTCTTTTCCACTTCTCCCATGTAGTTAATGATGTCTTCCCATTGTTTATATGTTTTATACCCTTCAATGATTTTTTCCCAAACTTCTTTAAATTTGTTGTAGTGGGTGGTTAATATTGCCTTCTTTAGAACGATTAAATCAACTGCCTTATCTTCAATCAAATCAGAAAACTTCCCCAATCCAAAGTCAATGATGTATGTTTTATTCCCAACAATAAAGTTTGATGTTGTTAAATCGTTGTGTATGATGTTGTTTTCATGTAACTTACCTATAATTTCCCCAATATCATAACAACAATCCAAATTTCCATCTTCTATAGCATCCTTTGCCAATTTTCCATGTATATAACTCATAACTATTATACCTTTGTCCCTATCAACATCAAACACATAAGGTGCAGGGATGCCAAAGTTCTTTATTAAAGCGAGAAATCTCCCTTCTCTTGTAGTTCTTCTCGTTCTTATTAGCCTATCCAACTCATTATTTCTATAACTCTTTTTAATCCTCTCCTTTACAACAACATCCCAATCTAAGTAAATATCTTTTTTGATATCTGCCTCCGCCCCTTTCCCTATTAAGTGAGGTGGGATTTTTCTCTTCTTTTTTGGCATTTCCTTAATCCAATTAACCTCAACCATATCTGTTCTATAATTTGGGATGATTCTTGTTTCTTCTAATGCCATTCTTTTCCCATTTATATACTGCAATATTCCTAACCAAGCAATCATAGCCCCATTATCTCCACAAAACTGCTTTTCTGGAACATAGAAATCAACATTCTGCTCTTCACTCATTATTTTTAGCATCTCTCTAAGCCTGTTATTTACCGCAACTCCTCCAACAAGCATAACCTCCGGCTTATTTGTGTGTGCCAAAGCCCTCTCAGTTATCTCTGTGAGCATGGAAAACGCTACCTCTTGGAGAGAGAAACAAACATCCTCCAACCTTTCCCCACTTTCATAACTCCTCATTGCAGATGTCAATAGTCCTGAGAATGAAATATCCATACCTTTAACAGTATATGGTAAATCAATAAGTTTCTCTCCTTTTTCAGCAAGTTTCTCTACATAAGGTCCTCCAGGGTGTGGAAGATTGCAAAATCTTGCAAACTGATCTAAACAGTTTCCTATTGCAATATCTAACGTCTCTCCAAACACCCTGTATTTGTTTGATACATAAGCGATAACTTGGGTATTCCCTCCACTAACATATAATGTCAATGGGTCTTCTGCATCAGTGGTTAATTTTCCAATCTCAATATGTGAAACACAGTGATTTACTCCAATAATTGGCTTTTTTAATGCTAATGATAACGTTCTCGCTGCTGTTGCAGTTACTCTTAAACACGGCCCTAAACCAGGCCCCTGAGAAAATGCAATTAAATCAATCTCATCCTTATCAACAACTTCAAATGCCTCTTTTATAAGTTTTGGGAATACCTCAGCATGATGATCTGCTGCTTCTCTTGGGTGTATGCCTTGTTTTGGGGGCAGGTAGATAGTAGTTTTATTAAATAAAACCTCTCCATCAGAGGTAACAACACCAACACCAGTTTTTTCTGCAGTTCCTTCCAATCCAATACAAATCATCTTTTCACCATTTGTGTATTTTGAGTTGTTTTATATTATGGCAGGGATTATTTTTATCTTTGTTTGATGTTACATCAGTTTTTTAATGTTTGGTGTTAGATTTCTTAATTAACTTTTCTTGCTTTTATAAAGGGGTTGGTGGATTTTGGTATTAGAAAATTGGTAAAAAGTATTACTGATTTTTTTAATGGAAAATTGATATTTTTTGAAGATTTTAGTTATTTGTTTTTATTTAGTATATTTTAAGTTTGAATTGGTTTTGGGTTGTATGAAATAATGTCTAATTGTTGAGATTTGTTAGTATGGTTGTGCAGTTGATTTAAAAAGAAATTGCACAATCTTTCTTGCTTTTATAAAGGTTTTAATAATTAAGCAGTAAGAAAATTTAGGTTCAAAAAGAAAAGTATATATACAAGTAATTACAATAAAAAAGAAGTAAGTTAAGGGTTTGAAATCTTAGTCCATTAAAACAAGGATGGAAACAACCCATCTCTTCTGCCAACTCTTCTCTCATTGCGGTTTGAAATCTTAGTCCATTAAAACAAGGATGGAAACTATTCGGAAATAGCGTTAAGAACTAAATCAACGTTTGAAATCTTAGTCCATTAAAACAAGGAATAAAACTAAAATTTTTATTATTAATTTAATCTATACATTTAAATATAACAATATTAAAAACTTAAAAACAATTTCACAAAATATTTTAAACAAAAATAATCAATTCAAATTGAAATTAATAAACGGTAGTTCCCATCAAATAGATAAATATATCAAGGCACACAGGGGATAGG
>NZ_AGJL01000079.1 GCF_000243455.1 Methanotorris formicicus Mc-S-70
AAGTTTATTGCCTGTTTTAAGATCTAACGCATAAATTTGCCCATTTCTACATCCCAAAACTACAACATCATCCTTTATAGTTGTTGTGTTTACCCAATCTTCTGCTTTGAATTCCCAAAGTTTATTGCCTGTTTTAAGATCTAACGCATAAACTGGAGCGTACTTGGAAAGGAGATTTTCTGTTAATGAACATCCTAAAACTAAAACGTTATCTTTTATAGATGCTGTTTCTACACTACATTCTACCTTAAATTCCCAAAGTTTATTGCCTGTTTTAAGATCTAACGCGTAAGTATGTCCACCCCTACAACCTAAAACTACAATATCATCTTTTATAGATGCTGTTTCTACACTACTTTCTACCTTGAATTCCCAAATTTTGTTACCTGTTTTAAGGTCTAATGCATAAACTGGTATGTATGTAGAATCCCCTGTTAATGAACATCCTAAAACTACAATATCATCTTTTATTAATGTAGTCCATACATCAAACTCTGCTTTGAATTCCCAAATTTTTTTACCTGTTTTAAGGTCTAATGCGTATGTATAGCCTTCCCTACAACCTAAAACTACAATATCATTTTTTATAGATGCTGTCCATACACCATATCCTGCTATAAATCCCCAAATTTTTTTACCTGTTTTAAGGTCTAATGTGTATGTGTACCCTCCCCCGCATCCTAAAACTACAATATCATCTTTTATTAATGTAGTCCATACATCAAACTCTGCTTTGAATTCCCAAATTTTTTTACCTGTTTTAAGGTCTAATGCGTATGTATAGCCTTCCCTACAACCTAAAACTACAATATCCTCCTTTATGGATGCTGTTTTTATATTATCCTCTCTAAGTTCTTCAATCTTTGCCCTTTTTATTTTCTCACGAATATCAACATTTAAATTGATATTTTTTACAAATTCCCAAATTTCATTTAAATTATCCAAATCGACTAATTCAACTAATTTAGTAGCATATGCCTCTCTCAAAAAATCACATTTATCAAAAACGTTTTTATATTTCTTGTAGATATTTTTGTAATTTTTCCCCATCTCTTCAATGTCGTTTAAAATATCCTTAATATAATCAGTTTTCATAAAAATAAACTCATCTACGATTTTTTTAATTTTCCCTTTGCAAATGTCCAAATCAAAGATATATTCTCCATCCACAAACTTTTCAAATAAATCCTGCATATTTTTATCTTCTTTGTAAAATTTATCAAACTCTCTCTTAAAAAATCGATTAAACCTCCTATTGATATCTTTCTCAAAATTCTCAAAACCATATTCTGGAATCTTTTTGTTTAAATATCTTCTAACTTCATCTTTAAATTCTTCTTTAAAATCAGTAAAATCATCAATTTCATTAATTATTTGTTTTTTTTCTGTTTCGGTTATTCGTTTTTCTGTTTCAGTTTCAACTGTTTCAGTTTTAGTAACTTTGGTTTTAACTCCATCTACCTTTTTTACTTTAACTGGTTCCTCATGTGTTTTTTCCACTATATCTATTTTTGGTTTTTTTGTAGTTGTGCGCTTTGTGTACAAATACAATACAATCAAACCAATAGCGGCTATTATTACAATTAGCCCAAGCCCCTCCATCAACATAATATCACAATAAAACTATATAATCTAGTGGGTATATATATTGTTTGTCATATGGTTTTGTTAAGCAAAATAAAGTAACAATACTCCAAAAATTTAATTTAGTTTGTTTAACAACACAACTTAAATTAGTATAGTTATTTAATCACATAGTAATTATAAATTTTGTTACATTTAACTTGGCGAAAAATACAAAATTAACTAAACTTATTTAAATATTTGACAGTTTAATAACTCATATTATCTTATATGCCCCACATATTTTTATTTTTCGGTTTATGTTCATTTTAGATCCCTTGTTATTTTAATTTAGAAGAATTTTGCATACTAAATAGCCCTATAGGAGAATAACAACCATGGTTATCAATAATATCTTAACCATAATACTAACCATATAATTTACCATTGCCAACTTTAAGCCAAATCTACCAAACAATGCAACGTAAGTTCCAATAGAGTGTTTTAGGTATATCATCGTTACCCCAATTATATTTCCAATAAGTAGTGTTATTAACGCTTGTTTTTCATTTAACACACCATTTTTCATTAAGATGTCAACCGTGGCATATCCAGCAGAGAAATGTGCAAAATTTGCAATTAATACAGTTATTGCCTCACCGGGCAAATTAAGAATTCCTAATATTGGAGAAAATAATTTTTTAACGATTTCTATTAAACCAAGTTCTATTAAGGCACTTATTAAGAATGTAAAGATTATAATCATTGGAATGACTTTTTTTAATATTTTTATGGATTTTTTGATGCCTTTTATTATAACATTTTTGTTAAATACTATTTTTTCATTGTTATTATTGCTTATATGTATCGGTTTCCTTTTAAAGAATATATTTGCGTATAAAATCCCAATAAATGCCTGCAAAAATCCAGAAAGAATATTTAAAAGAACATATGTAGTTCCCAACTTATATCCAAGTATAACAATGGCAAGAGGTAATTGAACCCTAAAAACACTCTCCCCCAAAATTATGGGTAAGGGACTTATTATCACTGTCACCATAACCTCCCTGCCACTCACTTTCTTGTCCCTATAAAATTTAGCGAGCATTGATTTCCCAACAGTTGGATTTACAAAATTCCCAGTAATGCTGTTATGCACTCTTCTGGTAAGTTTGATATTAAACACAGTGGTTTTGTTATTTTTTTGATTTTACTTAGTAGATTGGTTTCTTCTACAATTCCAGCAGCAATGATTCCAACTGATGAAAGGACAATTATTCTGGATAAATAAGATAGGATATCCATAACATCCCCCTATTTTATTCATATAACGGGATTTTGTAATAACAAGTATTTAAAATCAATTAAAACTTATGTATTCAAATCTTTTGAAATGTTTAATAGTAAATTATATATTTTTGATGCATAAAATTGAATTGATTTTAAAAATATAAATAATAAATATCAGGAGGATGCGTCATGAAAATAGATACTGAAAAACTTTTAATGATTCCAGGACCTACAATGGTTCCTGCAGAGGTTTTGAATGCAATGGCTTTGCCAATTATTGGGCATAGGACAGGAGAGTTTGGAGAGTTACTTGTAGATACAACAGAAAAAATGAAAAAGGTCTTTCAAACAAAAAACGACACATTTATAATAACTGGTTCAGGAACAGCAGCAATGGATATGGCAATTTTGAATGTTATCGATAAAGGGGATAAGGTATTGAACATTGTAAATGGAAACTTTGGAGACAGATTTGCAAAGATAACATTGGCATACAAAGGAGAGAGTATTAAGTTAGAGAACGAATGGGGGGACATGGCAGAACCAGAGGCAGTTAAAGAAATCTTAGATAAACATGATGACATCAAAGCAGTTACAATTGTCCACAATGAAACCTCAACAGGGGCCAGAAATCCAATTAAAGATATTGGTGAGATAGTTAAGGATTACGATGCATTGTATATTGTTGATACTGTCTCATCATTGGGGGGAGATTATGTTGATGTTGATAAATTCAACATTGATATTTGTGTAACTGGTTCACAAAAATGTCTCGCCGCTCCTCCAGGATTGAGTGCAATAACTGTAAGCGAGAAAGCATGGGAAGTTATTGAGAAAACTGAGAAGAAATCACTCTACTTAGATCTTGAAGAATACAAAAAGAAATACAATGAGAAAAAGCAAACCCCATACACACCAGCAGTTTCATTAATATATGCATTGAATGTTGCATTGGACTTAGTTTTGGAAGAAGGTTTGGAAAACAGATTCAAAAGACATGAAAAATTAGCAAAGGCAACAACAGCAGGTTTAGAGGCAATGGGTATTGAATTGTTTGCAAAAGAAAGAGCAAGGTCAGTAACCGTTACCTCAGCATATCTACCAAAGGGTGTTAAAGATAAAGAATTTAGAGGATTGTTATCAAAGAAATACAATGTAGTTATAGCAGGAGGGCAAGCACACCTAACTGGAAAGATATTCAGAATTGGGCATATGGGAACTGCTAAAGAAATTCACATATTAGCAACATTAGGGGCTATTGAAATGGCACTTAAGGAATTGGGTGTAAAAGTAGAAAATGGGGTAGAAGTGGCGGAAGAGATATTGATGGGATAATTTAACTTTATACCTCTCTCGCTAAAAGTTTTTATTTTTTTATTTAATTTATTTTTAAAGGGTTATTTTTGATTTTGTAGATTTTTATCGAATTTCGAAGGTCAGTCTATTTTAAAGAATTTGAGTATTTAGTTTTATGAATTTATTGAGATTTTTGGATTTAGGGAATTGGTAATAATTATTTTAGATTTTCCCCAATAGGTAAAAAATATTTTAAAATTTAAAAAGATTTTAGATGTTTAATTCGAATTTAAACGATTTTTAGAGAAGT
>NZ_AGJL01000080.1 GCF_000243455.1 Methanotorris formicicus Mc-S-70
GAAGTTAATTCAGACGATTTAATCGTTAATACGGATGAATACGCTATTTATGATGGCTTAAATTCACATCCAAAGGTTTCTAATCATTTAACAGTTAATCATGCATCGAGGGAATACTCTAACGGAATATAACTGCGAATGCTTCCATTCGATAATCAAACCTTATCTAAGAAAACATCGAGGCATTAGTCGAAAAAATCTCCACCTATATGTAAGATTCTATACATTTATATACAACTATAAATCGAATTGGTTCTCTGAATTACTTATAATCATGTTAGGTAATGATACTTGAAGATGAGTGAAAAGATATTTCAAGCGTTAAAAGGTATCCTCAGAGTCCAGGCAGGTTTTGCTTTGGTTAGAATTGGTCTTTAGACGTAGTTTATCCAAAAAAGACAAATATACATCTATTTGATGCCGTGAAAAAAAATTTCAAAATAAAATTATCATTGCATTTTTTCATCTTTTAAATATCTTGCTAATCTTTTAGCAATTCCAATAATTGCCAAAATTGGTGGAGATCCTGGAGCCTCTGGAAATACTGAAGCATCACAAACATACAATCCTTCAACTTCTGTTTCCAAATTCTCATCAACAACTTTTTTAACAGAACACGTTCCCCCCGGATGAGAACCCCTTGGAATTGTTGAATATATATTCCCCACACCAAATTCGTGCAGTATTTTTGATGCCTCACTAACACCCTCTGAAAGTATCTGGGTATCTTTTTTTGTTATTGGTTTTAATACGTAATCCCCACCAACTTCTCCAATGTTTTCATCCTTAATCTTAATCATTATTCCAATTATATCTTCCCTACGGACTTTTTCATACTTACTTATCCTGCCATATAACAATTCTGAGTAGTGAGATGCCAGTATAAAATCCCCATACTTTTTATAAACAACCATTTGAACATCCTTATTTAAGTAGGTGTCCTTTAAAACCCCACCAATAGTAACAAACATATCTACGAATAAATTCTTACCTATATGTTCATTATCTAAGACCTTACTCAATATTCTTGGGGAGTTAATCCCACCTGCTGATAGAATGACATTCCTTGCCTTGATGGTTTTTAGCGAGTTTTTGTGAATTCCATCGATATAAAAAACATCACCCTCTTTTCTAATATTTTTCACTTCAAAACCACAAATAACATCTGCATTCGATTTTTTTATAAATTCTGCAGCAGTCCATTTTGCATTGCATGGCTTATATGCACATTTTCCGCATTTGTTACATTTATTAAAATCTATGCACTTTGGGGTTCTCTCAAATCCAAAATCCAAAAACTTCTTTGCATATTCTCTTAAAAATTCGTATGGTGGTTTTTTTACATTTAACTCTTCCTCTATCTCATCGTATATATCATCCCCTATCTCGATTCCTTTTATTTTAACCCGTAATGCATTTCCTACGGCACAGACTGTTGAACCTCCAATGGAGTTTAAATAGGCGATATCTACAAAATCTCCCCCTATTACATATTTTGGATAACTTTCCCCTTTTTCCAATACTGCAACTTTTGCATCCGTAGAAAGTTCTTTAGCCAATGTAGATCCTCCTGCTCCAGAACCCACTATTGCAAAATCAAACATAATATCCCTCCAAATTAACAGTGTTAAATAGGCTTTTAATATTACCCTTATTGTGTTTATCAAATATATAAATTTTTGAAAGAGCAAATGCTCATTTTTAACTGGAATTGAACAAATAAACTTTAATAATATACACACAAACATTTATATATCTAAGAAAACAAAAAAATTTCCTATTGAATAATTGAGAACAGCATGGTGCATAATTAAAAAACTTAAATATAACGAGCTAAAAAATAGAATATAAAAAGCGATAAAAACCGTTGGTGAATACAATAGACCCCGTTGAAATAGTTATAACTTCGATAGATAAATACCTTACTGATAAAATCGAATAACCAAAACGTAGGGGATCTAAGGGCTATGATTTAGTATTGAAGTTGAGATTATTGGTTTATGGTGTTTTAAAATGACTACATTATACGAGAGAATTAGAAAGACATCTAAAGAAGTACTCAAACGTCTTAAAAAGATGGGATTCAATAGTATCCCACATAGAACAACGATAGACAGATGGAAAAAAATCGTTAGACAAAGAATTAAAAGAAATAATCTCTTTATTAGGAGATATTTATTTAGACTTGAAAGATTCCGAATGGATTATAATCGACTCTACACCAATAGTCGATGAAGAAGATGAAGATAGCGAGGTAGGATATTAGACGAAATGCTTCGCATTTCGTTGCTCGCTTACTTTGTAAGCGAAAACCAGATTATGAATAGATTTTGGACGAATATAAAAGGTTTTAAGAAAAAGTACGTTTTCTGTATGTTATCGGTTGTAACCGCACAGATATTAGCGATTTACAACCTAAAAACCTATGGTTACCCATTAATAAGGATTAAAGATGTTAGGACATAAATTTAGATGTATAAATTATGCACCACACTCATTGAATAATTGAGAAGATTAAAATCATCTTATTATTTAAGGTTTGTGTATTCGGGGAGAGCATGAAGATATATGAAAGGATCAGGGAGTTGTCAAAGAAATATGAATTGAAAAATGAGGAAAAAATGATTCTCGGAACTGATGGAAGTGTAACAAATCTGTTGGAAATTTTATTTGAGGGAGATGTTGTTGTTAAGACCATATTTCAAAAAATTGTAGATGATACAACCTACAGGACGGTTATACTTGAGGTAAACAATATTCCTCTTGTATATGCCACTTCAAAAATACCATTTAAAAACATAGAGTATGAGTTGAGGGAGAATATAAAAAGAGATTTATTATCTGCAGAAATCCCAATTGGAAGGATTTTGAAGATGCACAACCTTGAAACAAGAAGAGAAATTATAGATATTGATGTTAAAGGGGTTGATGAAAAAGTTAGAAAATTATTAAAAACAGATAAAAAACTATTCCCCCAAAGAACCTACAACATCATCCACAATAACAAAATACTAATGCAAATTACTGAAATTTTCAATTTAGGGGAGCATATTTAGGAGAACTACTTACCTAATCAAATCTTACATCGATGGTGGGATTATGTTAAAAGAAGCGATGTTTTATGAGAAACTTGAAAAAAATAGAGTTAAGTGTAATTTATGCCCAAGACACTGTGTAATTTTAGATGGGAAGAGGGGATTTTGTAGAGCAAGGAAAAATATTGATGGGAAATTATATGCTATGGGTTATGGAAAGTTGTCATCTGTTGCAATAGACCCAATCGAAAAAAAGCCTTTATTCCACTTTTACCCGGGTTCAAGTGTTTTATCCATTGCCACTGGGGGATGTAATTTTAGATGCAAATACTGCCAAAATTGGCAGATAAGCCAAAGAGCACCTGACGAAATTCCATACAAAGAAATGTATCCAGAGGATATCGTAAATCTTACAATTGAATACAACTGTGAGGGGATTAGTTACACGTACACAGAACCTACTATATTTTATGAGATTATGTATGATACGGCAATCCTTGCAAGAAAACATAGATTGTATAATGCAATGGTGACAAATGGTTATATTGAGGAAGAACCTCTTAAAAAACTTCCAGTAGATGCTATGAATATTGACATTAAAGGAAATGCAGAGTTTTACAAAAAGGTTTGTCAGGGTACTCTTGACCCCGTTTTAAGAACATGTGTGTTGGCAAAAAAACTTGGAATACACGTAGAAGTAACAAATCTAATAATCCCCGGATATAACGACAACGAGGATGATATGCTATATATAATAGAATTTGTAAAAGATAAGTTAGGAAAAGAAACCCCTATCCACTTCACAAGATTCCATCCAGATTATATGTTAATGGATATTCCCCCAACACCCGTTGAAGTTTTGGAAAAAGCGAGAAATATGGCGTTGGAAGAGGGTTTAAAGTATGTTTATATTGGGAATGTTCCCGGACATGGAGGAGAACATACATATTGTCCAAATTGTGGGGCATTATTAATTAGGAGGGATATATTCAATATATCAATCGTCGACCTTGATATGACGACAAAACCTCCAAAATGTTTAGTATGTGGTGAAAAAATAGATATTATTACAAAATAAAATAAATGTGCGATGATGATTGCCGACTTCACTGATGTGTGATGATATCGGGGACACCTGAGCACAATTTTTTACTTTTTGGTGATTAACTATTTATTATAAACAAACTATCTTATCTGATAGTGTGATTTAACAATATTAACTTTAAAACCAAAAAATAGAAATATGTAGTGCTTGAATAACTCGTTAAAAAACGGTGAAACCTCCATGCTAACAGCACTTAATAGTATACTCACTAATTCTATAAATAGTTTAGGATTTAACTGTTCGGAGGAGTTATCTAAGTTCGCACAAGTTAGAACACTAACGCCAATAAAAACTATC
>NZ_AGJL01000081.1 GCF_000243455.1 Methanotorris formicicus Mc-S-70
ATACATCCACCGAAGTATATCATACATAGAACCGAAAAGATTATTAAGTCCAAGAGGGATATTTTCTCTCTGCGGGCGTATGGTGACTTATATTTCTCTACAGTTAGATAGAACTTAGCCCGCATGAGATTTATTAATCGTTTAAGCTTTGGGACGCTCTCTTCAACGATGTTATCACCTTCAACTATTTTTTTGATACTATATATCTATTGAGTTATATATTTAATGTTTTGATGGGAACTACGGATAGTAATATCTGCGTTCTTTATGTATCGATAGTAGGAATCTACCGAAGGGTAATTTAACTTGCCAATCGTTTCTAAGTATGTGCTTTCCATGGCTTTAATTAATCCCTTTGTGTAGTCCTCAGTTCTATATATTTTCGGATTGGTTAGTATTCTACTAATAAAATCGTTTAAATAGTTAATAACTCTCAGTGCATAAATTTTTGAGTTCATGAAATCACCTCCTTTTATTTTTTTAATAGATTTATTGCGTATTATTAAATATTAACTTTTCTGTTTTATAGTATGATGTTCGGAGATGCTGTTGTTATTTCAAAAATCCTATTATTTAAACAATGAGAGAATTCAAAAAGATTATATATTAGGACAAAATTTTTATATCCTTCTACAGATGAATAACCATAAAAAAGAAAAAGGTGATGTGATGGTAGAAAAAGGAAAATTGGTAAAGATTAGTTATGATGGGTATGTTAATGAAAAACTCTTCGACACAACAAACGAGGAATTGGCTAAAAAAGAGGGAATTTACAACCCAAGGATGATTTACGGTCCTGTCACAATTGTCGTTGGAGAGGAGATGTTATTACCTGGATTAGATGAGGCGTTATTGGAGATGGAGGTTGGAGAAGAGAGGGAACTCGTCCTTCCTCCAGAGAAAGCATTTGGTAAAAGAGACCCTTCAAAAGTTAGGGTAGTTCCAATAAAAGAATTCCAAAAGTTTAACATAAGACCTGTTGTAGGAATGCCAGTTAATATTGATGGAAATGTTGGAAAGGTTGTTAGTATTAACAGCGGAAGGGTTTTAGTTGATTTCAACCATGAATTCGCTGGAAAAGAGGTTAAGTATAGGTTAAAATTAGAAGAAGTTGTTGAAGAACCAGAAGAAATTGTTAAAGAACTCGTAAAGATGTACATACCTTCAATAAATACAGATGATTTAAAGATAAAGATGACCAAAAAAACTGTTACAATCAACCTCCCAGAGGTTTGCTCATTTATGAACAACATCCAAACAATAAAAATGGCAATAGCAAATGAGGTTATAAAGAGGTTAGGTGTTGATAAAGTTTCATTTGTTGAAACATTTGAAAAGAAAAAAGAAGATAATTAATGGTATTTACCCCTAAAGGTGAATAGTAGTATTAGAACCGGAGGACTGTAAAAATATCGAAGATTGAATAATATCACTTATTGGTAAAAGCCCGATAGAGTTAAATCAATGTTATAAATTAGAAAATCATGGGCTATTTATAAGCGAAGAAATGGAACACTGGAAAACACAATATAAAATAATTTCTTAATATTTCTTTTTTTCATTTAAATTCGTGGGCGATATTATGAAACTTTGCGTAGATGGTGTTTTTTACAATAGAGAACCATTAGATTTTAAAAAGATTTGGAAGAGATTGTTGAGATTTTAGGTGAGGATGTTAAAGTTCTATCCTTAGAGTTTCCAGAGATTGCTGCAATTGTTGAGGATACCTATTACTATAGATGTGGGTTTATGTTGGATAAGGAATTGGAAGAGGAAATTCCAGAAGATGAACTTAAAAGGATAAAGGAAAAAATAAAAAAACTATTTCCAGAGGATACTATTATTTACACATTAAACTGTGAGATACTATGAATGTGAAGGATTTTTATGAAAATTGGAATTTAAGTAATATCCCAAAATATGCCAAATTACTCATGAATTTTGAAGAAGAACTTATTTTTGATATAATTTCTAATTTGGATGAATTTGATAAAATAAAAAACAAAAAAGATGCTCTAATTTTAGATTGTGGTTGTGGATTTGGATCTTTCTATAATTTAACAAAAGATTCAAATACAATTTATTTGGACATTTCATTGAATCTACTAAAAAAATTCAACATAAAAACCAATAAAATTTGTGGGGATATATTAAATCTGCCTTTTAAAGATAAATCCTTTGATTTAATTTTATGCATAGATGTTTTAGAACATGTTGATTATAAAAAGGCATTGAGTGAGATAAAGAGGGTTTTAAAAAATAATGGGGTGTGTATTGTTGTGGTGGTTAATAAAAACTCCATAATAAATGAGGAATTGTTTACAGATTGGAAGATACACCATCAACCTTTAGGCATTGAGGACTTCGGTGTAGAGGGGTTTTATATAACATATTGGAAGACCTTCTACTTTGTGCATCCAATTTTTAAGATACTTCCTACAAAGATATTGGAAAAATTTTTAAATTTTTTTAAAAAAGTTGATAATAAATTAGGCAATACAAAAATGTTTAAAAATAAGGGGCAATTTTTGATTTGTGTTTTTAAGGTGAGATGATGCTTTATTACTTAGGACCGAGAGGTTCATTTACAGAGAAAGCAGGGAAGGTATTTTCAAAATTGACATCCCTACCTTTACAACCAACATCCACAATCTATGAAATCTTTGAGAATGTTGATAAAAATAACGCCTATGGGGTGGTTCCATCAGAAAATTCCATAGAAGGTTCTGTAACTTTAACACAGGACTTACTTTTGGAGTATGATGTGAAGATACTTGGTGAGGTTGATATTGATATAAACCATAATTTGGTTGGATATAATAAAGATAAGATTGAAATAGTTATTTCTCATCCACAGGCGTTGGCACAATGCAGAAAATACATAAAAGAACATGGATGGAAAACAAAAGCAGTCTCGAGTACTGCAAAGGCTGCTGAAATTGTTGCTAAAAAAAAGGATGAAAGATTGGGGGCAATTGCCTCAATAGAGGCGGCAAAATTGTATGGTTTGAAAGTTTTAGATAGGAATATTCAGGACTACAAAAACAACAAGACGAGATTCATTTTAATAGGCAAAAAAACACCAAAGTTTAATGCAGAACCTATTGCATACAAAACAACCATAATCATCGAGTTAAAGGAAGATAGACCTGGGGCATTGTATCATATATTGAAAAAATTCGCAGAGAGAAACATAAACCTAACAAGGATAGAGTCAAGACCATCTAAAAAAAGATTGGGTGTTTATGTTTTTTATATCGACTTTGAAAGCCATGGAGATGAGAAAGAGTTGTTTGAAAGTTTAAATAAAAATGTAGCATATATGAAATATTTAGGAACATATCCAGTATTTAGAAAATACATTTAAATATGGACACATCTTTGCTTTACCTTTCTGTGGTAGTAGTTAATTAACCCCCCTGCCTCTAAAATCTCTCTTGCAATCCCCATTGGTGTTTCACAGTTTAGAGTTAGTTTATCGTTTATTATAATCTTCTCATTCTCCAAGTCAACTTCAATAGCATCTCCTTCTTTAACATATTTGGTAATATCTTTACAAACTATTGGAATTAGTCCAATGTTTATTGCATTCCTATAGAAGATTCTTGCAAAACTCTCAGCAATAACTGCCCTTATCCCACAGTATTTTATTGCTATTGGTGCCTGTTCCCTACTTGAACCACAACCGAAATTCTCTCCAGCAACAATGACATCTCCTTCTTTAACTCTTTTTGGGAAATCTTCATCAATCCCTGCCATGCAGTGGGATGCGAGTTCATGCCCATCGGTTGTTTTTAAATAAGGTCCTGGAATGATTGCATCGGTATCAACGTCATCTCCAAAGACGTGTGCTTTTCCTCTAATGTACATAATCATCCCCTTATCATAGAAAAATATTTATTTACTGATAGTGTGATTTAACACTATTAAAATTAAGACCAAAAAATAGAAATAGGTAGTACTTAAATAACTCGTTAAAAAACGGTGCATCTCTTATGCTAGCAGCACTTAATAATATACTCACTAATTCTATAAATAGTTCAGGATTTAGCTGTTCGGAGGAGTTATCTAAGTTCGCACAAGTTAGAACACTAACGCCAATAAAAACTAAATCAAAGCATTTTCAGAGTATGTCTCGGGAATTCACAGAACGACTATCGTTAAAAACCTACAAAAACTATCAGAAAATGAGTTTTGTTTGTATACTCAACTATCCAACCTTCCCGATATTTTTGATGACAATAGATTTAAATACACTGCAATAATCGATTCAACGCTACTAAGGAGATGGAGTAAAAAGGTTTATGGTTGCAATATTCGATATAAC
>NZ_AGJL01000082.1 GCF_000243455.1 Methanotorris formicicus Mc-S-70
GATTAAAGAGTGCAGTAAAGAGCTAATAAAGAAAGGATTCTCGTAATCACACTGTCAGTATTTTTAATATTTTTATTCACTTTGTTAATTTCTTTTTTTACTAACTCATAATACTTGCTATTTCTAACTTTATTTAGAAGTTTATAAAGTAATTTGCCCATCCGAATTAATGAAAATGGCAATAAAACAAACATTATACCTACAACATAATTTATTTTTTCCCTTATTATACCATATATTAACAAAATAAACCATTCAATAGCATCTAATATTGATGGAAAACCTAATATCCTTAATATACCCTCAATAATCACCATACTAATTGCTCCAATAATAAAATACTCATACCATTTGAGATTATTTTTTTCCATTGAACCCCACCAAATTCTTCTTTAAAAATTTTATAATATTGCGTCTTTAAAATTTAAAAATACTACAGTAAATTATATATGCAACACTTATTTTAATCTAAATACCTAAAAATCCTATCATGGTGATTGAATGGAAAAGGATATTTACGAAAAGGTTATGGATTTAGCAAAAAGAAGAGGTTATTTATGGAGTTCATTTGAAATCTATGGAGGAATTGCAGGATTTGTTGATTATGGACCATTAGGAGCGATATTAAAAAATAACGTAATAAACACGTGGAGAAAATACTACCTAATTAAAGAAGGGTTTTATGAGATTGATAGTCCAACAGTAACACCTTATGAGGTTTTAAAAGCATCTGGGCACGTTGACAACTTCACAGACCCAATTGTTGAATGTAAGAATTGTTTAGAATCATTTAGAGCAGACCATATTATTGAGGAGGCGGTTGATGTAAATACTGAAGGGAAAACATTGGAGGAATTAAGCCAATTGATAAAAGAACATAACATCAGATGTCCAAAATGTGGTGGGGAATTTGGAGAGGTTAAAAAGTTTAACTTAATGTTCGTCACATCCATAGGACCTGGAGGAAAAAGAACAGGTTATATGAGACCAGAAACAGCACAGGGAATATTCATTCAATTTAGGAGATTGGCTCAATTTTTCAGGAATAAATTGCCGTTTGGAGTTGTGCAGATAGGTAAATCATACAGAAATGAGATATCCCCAAGGCAGGGAGTTATTAGGTTGAGGGAATTTACACAGGCAGAGGCAGAGTTCTTTGTCCATCCAAAGATAAAGAAACATGAAAGGTTTAAAGAAGTTGAGGATGAGATTGTCCCACTATTACCAGCAGATAGGCAAATGGATGAGAACTTAAAAGATGAGGAGAAGGTTATTAAAATCACATTAAAAGAGGCAGTTGAGAAAGGTATTATAAGACATGAGACAATTGCCTACTTCATTGCATTAACAAAGAAATTCTTATTGGATATTGGTATCGATGAGAGCAAGTTAAGGTTTAGACAGCATTTGCCTAATGAAATGGCACACTATGCTATTGACTGTTGGGACGCTGAAATATACACGGAGAGGTTTGGATGGATTGAGTGTGTTGGTATTGCTGATAGGACAGATTATGATTTAAAGGCACACATGAACCATAGTGGGGTGGATTTAAGGGTTTTTGTTGAATTTGATGAGCCAAAAGAAGTTGAAACCCATGAAGTTGAATTAAACTACAAAGTTGTTGGAAAAATATTTAAGAAGGAGATGAAATTGGTTGAAGAGGCATTAAAGAATATGGATAATGATGACTTGAAGAAATTGGTAAATGCATTAAATGAAGAAGGAAAATACGTCTTAAAAGTAGATGGAAAGGAATTTGAAATCTTAAGTAATTATGTAAAGATAAACAAAGTTAAGAAAAAAATTATGGGGGAAAAAGTTCTTCCTCATGTCATAGAGCCATCTTATGGTATTGATAGGATAACATACTGTCTATTGGAACATGCCTATAAAGAAGAGGAAGATAGAGCTTATTTAAATTTAAAACCATCAATCGCTCCAGTTAAAGTTGGTGTATTCCCGTTGGTTAATAAAGAGGAAATGCCAGAGATTGCAAAGAAAATAAAGGATATGCTTAGAGAAAATGGGATTATTGCTGAATATGATGACAGTGGGGCTATTGGAAGAAGATATATGAGAATGGATGAGATAGGAACTCCATTCTGCATAACAGTTGATGGAGATACGTTAAAAGACAATACCGTAACAGTTAGAGAGAGAAATACAAGGGAACAAGTTAGGGTAAAGATTGATGAACTCGTTGATTACATAAAAAGTAGATTAAAAGAATAAATTTTTATTTTTTATTTTTTCTTGCTGATTTTGAGATTTTAATGATTTCATCCAATATTTTTTTAGCATTCTCAAAATCTTCCTTTTTGATATGCATCTCCAATTCAGAGAATAGTATTTGCACATGTGGAGCATATAGTTCCTTCTCAATCAAAAATTCCTTGTACTCATACAACAACTTCATAAATTTTTCTCTTTTTATTTTTGGGAGAAAGTCTTTTATATTATCAAAAATCGTAGTTCTTGGAATGTTTAATTCTCTTGCTATTTCTGATAGATTTTTGCCATTTGTTAAAAGTTGAACTACATAATTTTTTATAGATTCGTCAATTTTCTTAGGCCTTCCTCTTTTTTGTTCATCAACTTCAACAAAAATTAGTTTTCTTCTCATATATTCAAGTTTATATTTCATTTTTGAACTATTGTAGATGCTTTTTGGAAGTTTGACGATAATAATGTTATTTTTTGCCTTTTTTTCTAATTCTTTAATCTCATCCCATCGGGGAAATCTACTAAATTTTATTTCAATCATCCTTCCCACACTTACCAAATTTGTCGGAAATTTTTACCAAAGTTTGCAATATGTTACGAAAGGCAACATTTTATATATTTGCAATTAGGAATATATAAAACATACATACTGTTTAGGTGATTGTATGGGAAAAGAAAAAAAGAAAAACACATGGGACATGGGATTAGACTTTGATAAAACCTACAACTTATTTGTTGAAGAAATTGAAAAAATTAAGAAAAAGGAAATAAAATACAAAAAAGACATAAAAAGCCTTGCTTATTTGATTATTGCTCTGTTTCAGTTAAGAAATGGCTGTAGAATTGGGGAAGCAATTGAAGGCATACTTTGGATATGTAAAAATAAGGAAAAATTAAATTGGAATGAACCTATTGAAGTTTCAGTTAAAGTGGAAAAAACAAAAAAGAGCGTAATATACAGAGATATGTATCTTCCATCAATAGTCAAAAAAGAGGACATTGAATTAACCAAAAACGTAATCTTAGACTTAGAAAAAGCAAAAAAACCAAGGATGAGGATTTACCAATGGCTAAAAAACCATTACGGAATTAATACACACTCATTACGATATGCATTTATAACAAAATTTGTTGAAATGAATGCTTCACCACAACTAATTGCAAAAATAACAGGACACATTAATTTAAATCACCTCATTACTTATACCCAAGAAAAAACTGCTAAGAAAATGTTACGGGATTTAGAGATGCACATAAAACGATAAGGAGGGTAAAAAATGCAAACTCATTTTACTATTGAAGATCTAATGGAATTTATAAACATTAAGAACGATGCAAAAGGAGAAATTTTTGAGTTAATAGTTTGGTTGGCTTTGAAAAAAGAGTTTAAATTAGAGCGAGGAGAAACATTTGATTTCAAAATTAAAGGAACTAAAACATATATTGAATGTAAATACGCAGTATCAAAAATTTATCCAAACAGATATAACAGGAATTATTGCCAAGTTTATGAACTAACAAAAAGATATCTTAATGGAAAATTAGAAAAAATCTATCTCGCAACTACAAAAGAAACAAAAACAGGCCATAATGGAATTAAGGATTTAATTAAAAAATTTGATATTGATGGATTTAAATTTTATATCTACGAACTTGACATCCTATACTACATAAAAGAAGCCGTAAAAACTCTACCAATATCTCCAAATTTAGAATCATATTTATCAGTATCTCCGAATATGCATTAGGTATGCACAACTGAGTATTATCTATTGGTTTATTTGTATATATGTGCATTCGAATTAATTCATTAATTTTGATAACGAATTCTTTTAAATTCATGGTTTTATAATTCGTATTTTGTTTTTCCATTGCATTGCAACCCATAGATTGTGAATAATCGCTCTAAGTATAAACAAGAATAATCTTACTTCTAAAATCTTTGATTTCGTTTTTATAGCTATGTTTTTAAGCATTCTGAATCTTGTTTCGATATTCCATCGTTTTTATACGTTTTTAGATATATTTTTGGTCTTTTGAAATCAATGTTGGTTAAGAAAGTATAATAAAC
>NZ_AGJL01000083.1 GCF_000243455.1 Methanotorris formicicus Mc-S-70
CTCTGACAATAGAAGAAAGAGCATATAAACAATTGCATTCGCTTTTTTGAGAATATTCTCACCATAAACAATTTTTATTCGAAAAATAGTAAAATGTTGTGGTAGAAATATCTTATCATAAATGCTATATCATTATATTCGAATATGCTTGCGAAAGTCCTATATAAAAGAAGGAACAAAAAAACCCATACATATTGAGATTACCTTATCAAATGAAGCAGGAATCTTCCAAATCCAAGAAGTTTTAGGAAAAAAGATAAAATGGAGTGGAATTAAAGATTATGTCTCAGTATATGCAAAAGTTATAAAAGAAAAGCCTGTTTTCGAAGAAATAACACTATAATTATTTATTTTGCTTTATTTTTTTATTTTTTGTTTTTTAAGTAGTTTTCCCAATCTTTCATAAATCTCTCTATTCCAATGTCTGTTAATGGGTGTTTAAACATCTTATCCATTACATCAAATGGTACCGTTGCAATATCTGCCCCAATTCTCGCTGCCTCTAAAACATGTGTTGGATGCCTTACTGATGCAACAATAACCTCTGTTTTTATATCATAATTTCTGTAGATTTTAACAACATCCTCAATCAACTTCATCCCTTCATGCCCAATGTCATCCAACCTACCAACAAATGGAGATACATAAGTTGCTCCTGCCTTTGCTGCTATTAATGCTTGCAATGGTGAGAAAACCAATGTAACGTTTGTTTTTATTCCTTCTTTTGATAAGACATTAACTGCTTTCATTCCTTCTTTTGTCATTGGTATTTTTATAACAACATTATCTGCCAAACTTGCGAGTTCTCTTGCCTCTTTAATCATCCCTTCCGCATCTAAGGAAACAACCTCAGCACTAACAGGACCGTCAACAATTTCGCAGATTTCTTTTATAACACTGTGGAAATCTTTACCTTCTTTTGATATCAATGTTGGGTTTGTGGTGACTCCATCAACCAATCCTAATTCAACAAACTTTTTTATTTGCTCTACATTTGCAGTGTCTAAGAAAAACTTCATCCTCTCACCTTTTTAATTTTGCAATATAATAAAATCAAAATCCCATATATAAATTTTTAATTCATTGGAGTTTCCCATACTTATATAAGAAACTTTTAGAAAAAAGTTTCATCAAAAAGGATGCTCGGTGATGCCCCTTAGTTTCTTATACTAATTTCCTATACTTATAAAATATCCTACATGTCCCCTCATCAGAAACCATGCAACTTCCAACAGGATTTAAAGGAGTGCATACAGTTCCAAACAACGGACAGTCAGTTGGAAACTTTTCCCCTCTCAATATTTTATCACAGATGCAACCTTTTGGTATCTTCTCCTTTATTGGAGGAACTTCCTCCACCTCAAGAATATCAAATTTTTTATATTTTTCTTTCAATCCTAAACCACCATTTTTAATAACTGGGAATCCTCTCCATGGAATGTCTATTGGTTCAAAAACCTCATTCATGATTTTTTGGGCTATTACATTACCCTCCTCTCTAACTGCTCTTTTGTATTCATTCTCTACCTTTGCCTCCCTATTTATTATTTGCTTTAAAATCATGATTATTGCCATTAAAACGTCTATTGGCTCAAATCCAGCAACAACCATTGGGGCATTGTATTTTTTGCATGGTTCATAGTAGGGCTTTAGTCCAGTTATTGTTGAGACATGCCCAGGACAGATAAATCCATCTAAATTAACATTCCCCTCATTCAACAAAAATTCCATTACTGGGGGGGTTTGTCTATGGCAATTTAAGATATAAAAGTTTATATCTTTATTTTTATTTTTGAGACTTATAAGTTCCGCACCTGTTGTTGGGGCGGTTGTTTCAAAACCTATTGCAACAAAAACAACTTTATTATCTTCCTTTGCTATTTTCACAGCATCACTTATGCTATAAACAATCCTAACATCACACCCCTCTGATTGTGCCTCCATTAATGATTTTTCACTTCCTGGAACTCTGTACATGTCTCCCAATGTTGTTATTGTATAGTTATTTTCTGCCAAATATATTGCTGTGTCTATCTCTTTCTGCGTTGTGACACAAACAGGACATCCAGGGCCAGGGATTACAGTTATATTTTCTGGCAAAACCTCCCTAATTCCATATTTACAAATTGTGTGCTCATGAGAACCGCAAACATGCATTATCTTAACATCATCCACTTTTTGAGAGAGTTTGTTTATTGTTTCTATTGCCTTTTTTATTATTTGTTTGTCGTTGATGTTTATCATTCTTTCACCAATTTATTTTTAATAACTTCCAACATCCCCTCAATGGTGTATTCTTTTGGCGTTAATGCATCAAATCCAAATTTATTTATCTCCTTCTTTGTTATCGGACCTATTGCAACAATATGCTGGTTTTTCAATAATTCTTTGAGTTCGTTATCTACATTTTTAAAGAAATTCCTTGCGGTTAAGCCACTTGTGAATGTGAGGATTATCTTTTTATCTTTTCTATTTTCCTCTTTTATTATTTCTTTTAATTTTTCCAATTTTTCCTTTATATCCTTTGGTTCCTCTGAGGTATAGACAAAGAGTAAATCCACATTTAAGTTGTTCTTCAAAACATCTCTTGTTGATGGTGTCGTTGGAATTAAAAACCTTTCATTTCCATTGATTATTTTCTTTAACTCCTCCAACAATCTTTCAGCAGTATATTCCTTTGGAACCACATCTGGATATTTTCCAAAATACTTCTCAAACGCCTTAGCAGTTTTAATTCCAATTGCACCAATTTTTTTATTTTTGACTTTCTCTTTTTCTTTGTCATCTATTATGTTATATAATCCTTTTACACCACTCGGGGAGGTAAAGAGAATCCAACCATAGTTATCAACATCAATTTTAACATCCGTTTTGTAAATTAACTCCAATGTTGGGATTAAGATTGGCTCAAAGCCATTATCTTCCAATAACTTAGCAAAATAACCTGATCTTTCCTTTGGTCTTGTTATTACTACTTTCATTTTATCACATTTTTGTACTATTAATAAGTAGAGGTTTAGAATAAAATATATATCTATTTTTTTCATTATTATTTGTTAGTTATGGAAGGTTATAATGTCACTTAACTAATGGTAAACCTATACTATGTCCTTTGTATTCAAAATACACATAAATTTTGTCCCCATAATCAGTAACACTATAGTTGAGTAAGTTTGGATTATCTTTTTTGATGTCGTCAAAATACGCATTAATTATGTTGGCATTAATGTTTTCTTTTTTTCTAAAAATCCATACGTATTTGGTTTTGTTATTTTCAATGATTTCGGCAATAACACTATCCTCGCTATAAATAACAACATCTTTAAAACTTTGTGGTACAAGTTTAATTAAATCATTTGGGGCGGGTTTTTTTAATTTGGCATTGCCCTTTACCACACAGCCGTTATAGTAAGTATAGTTATTAATTTTAAAGTATTTTAATGTAGAAGCAAAAGGTATCTTTACAGCAAAAGATTCTTCGTTACTACCAACATAGATTCCATTGATAAATACCAAAAGATTCTTATAAATCCCTGGTAGGTTGTTCATATTATCCTTATCTGCCATAATCATATTATGGTCTATATATACAAATTCACTGAATGGAGCATTTTCAATAACCTCATCTACGGATTTTGCACCCCCAATATTCTCATATAAATACCATCCAGCAATAACCACTGGCAGAACATTTATTAATATGAAAAATAGAATAGATTTCCTCAAAATCCCACCCAAATAAAAACTATATAACTATTTCGAATTTTACTAAAATTTATTTATATATTTCAAAATTCTTAAATGCTGTATTTGTCTTAAAATTTATTGAAGTATTTTTTAATATAATGACCCTAATTCCCATCACACATTTAGATATATAATTACAATGTGGAAATAGTTAGATACTATTAAGTTTTAGCAATTGAAGTAATAACCATTATTAACAAACTTACCTAAATTTAACATCATACAACG
>NZ_AGJL01000084.1 GCF_000243455.1 Methanotorris formicicus Mc-S-70
GGCAAAGGCAATGGCAGCATTTACAATCGCTGAGAAGGTTGGAGATGTGGATGTTAAAGGCTGTTTCATGGTAAAAGAGATGGAAAGATACGTCCCAATTGTTGCATCTGCTCATGAAATGGTTAGATACGCTGCTAAATTAGTAGATGAAGCAAGAGAATTAGAAAAAGCAATGGATGCAGTTAGTAGAAAACCACACCATCCAGAAGGTAATGTATTAGGTAAGAAGAAGTTGATGGAAAAACCAGAATAAATTTTTCTTTTTTCTTTTTTATTTTTAGTTTGTTAATGATTGAATTGGTGCAGGTATTCTTCCACCCCTATTTATGAATTTCTCTGAGGAAAATTCACTAACTGGCATTATTGGTGCTTTTCCAAGTAATCCACCAAAATCAACATAATCCCCAACGTCCTTTCCAGGTACTGGAATTATCCTAACTGCTGTAGTTTTTTTGTTTATAACCCCAATTGCCATCTCATCTGCAATAATTGCAGAGATTGTCGATGCAGGAGTTTTTCCAGGGATTGCTATCATATCCAAACCTACAGAACAAACACACGTCATTGCCTCTAATTTTTCTATTTTTAATGCCCCTACCTCAACTGCCTCAACCATCCCTGCATCTTCGCTAACTGGAATAAATGCCCCACTTAAACCTCCAACATAACTTGTTGCCATTGCACCGCCTTTTTTAACGGCATCATTTAATAAAGCAAGTGCAGCAGTTGTTCCATGAGTTCCACATCTTTCCAATCCCATAGCCTCTAAGATATTTGCAATACTGTCCCCTCTTGCTGGTGTTGGTGCCAATGACAAATCAACTATTCCAAATTCAACGCCGATTTCTCTTGCAACTTCTCTTCCAACCAACTCCCCAACTCTCGTAATTTTAAATGCTGTCTTTTTAATCTCATTACTTAAAGTTCCCAAATCAGCATCAGGAATCTTTTCAACAACCGCTCTCACAACTCCCGGCCCTGAAACACCGACATTTAAAACCGCATCTCCCTCTCCAACTCCATGAAATGCCCCAGCCATGAATGGATTATCTTCTGGAGCGTTTGCAAATACCACAAGTTTTGCACAACCAATGGCATTTTCAGTTCTTAGGGAGGTTTCTTTAATTATTTCCCCCATTCTTTTTACGGCATTCATGTTTATGCCTGATTTTGTTGTTGCAACATTGATAGATGAGCAAACTTTTTCAGTTTTTTCCATCATATATGGAATTGAGTCTATTAATGCTTTATCTTCTTTTGTTGCTCCTTTATGAACTAATGCAGAGTATCCACCAATAAAATCAACTTTAACCTTTTTACCTGCTTTATCGAGTATTTCCCCAACTTCAACACATGCGTTTATTTTTTCCTCTTTGCTCAGATCCCTTATTGCACTACCTACTATAAGGCTTATTGGAGTTACGGATATCCTCTTATTTACTATTGGGATGCCATATTTTTCAGAAACCCTATTGGCAGTTTCAACAAGGTTCTCTGCAAGTGTTGTTATTTTGTTGTATATATTTTCTTTTAGTACATCCAAATCCTCGCTTATACAATCCTTTAAATTTATTCCCAATGTTGTTGTTCTAACATCTAAATTTTCATACTCGATCATTCTTATTGTTTCTATGATTTCTTCAGGAAGAAACATAAAACCACCTTTTTAATGTTTTTTAATGTTTTTTGTCCTTGTGTATTAATGAAGGCATAACTGTCTTTTGATAGGCGTATTTTGATGTTTTTCTTTCTGAATAGCCAATATCTGCAGGAGACAACAACTTACTAAATATCAACTGCCCTATTCTTTGGTTTATATACAAAATTACCGGTCTATCGAATGCAACAATCTCTAAGGTTATTTTCCCCTTAAACCCTGCATCAATCCATCCAGCAGTTTGATGGGAAGTTAAAAAAACCCTTCCTAAACTACTCCTTCCCTGATATTGGGCACAAATATCATTTGGCAACTCAATATATTCATTTGTTGTTCCTAAAACTCCACCTTCAAAAACATAATCAACGCCATATTTTTCTTTAAAATACCCCTCTTTTTCTTTTGTTAATTTATAGTTGAGTGGACAAACTAATATAGAATTTTTTATTTTTACTCTTTTGTAATCTAACTCTCTCTCTAAATCATAAACTTCATCCTTATAAATTATAAATTCATCCCCTAAAGTTACATCGTAACTACACGGTCCAACGTTTTTTGGATTAAATGGTTCTATGATAATCCTCTCCGATTTAACATAATCAAGAATATCCTTGTCACTTAATATCATGACTTTCACCAAATTAATTCTAAAGTCATCTGCGTTAAAATATCATTAGGGATAAAGAAGATAGCGTTATTTAAATTTTATTAATTATCCAAAAAATAATTACTTAAATATAAAGCGTTCTGCAAAATTATAAATTGCCTAAATTCAAATTTCATCTTCTTCTTTTTCTCTATTGGCATCTCTTTCTTTCTTCTTTTTTTCCAATTTTTCCCTATCAAGTGCAAAATTTTCTTCAATTTTTATTACATGATCTGCTATATTTTGCAATGCAGTCGAGAATCCTGGTTCAGCCCCAATAACAATAATTTTTTTCCCTCTTTCTTTTGCCTTCCTAATTGCAGGTAAAAAATCAGCATCTCTCGTCATATATGCAATCGTGTCAATATTGCCATTAAAAATTAGTTCTGTCCCATCAACAGCCATTTCAACATCAACATCTCCAGCAGAGATTCTTGGTTCAAAACCTTGATTAACAATAGCCTCTATCAACTTGTCTGATGCATATTGGTTTAAATAAACCCTTCCAATAACAATAGTTCCAAACTCTTCCAATGCTTCTCTAATCTTATCTAAATCAATATTAAACTCCTTCCTTAACATATTCGGCCCATCAATAAGAAGGGCTATTTTGTTTGAACCTTTTTTACGGGTTTTTATATACAATTTACTTTTCAAATCGCCAAGTTTTTTCCACATTGTCCCACCACCAATAACAATAACAAAAAGAACAAAAATTAACAAAATTTATACCACAATTATTTAGTGCATCATTTAATATATGACCTCTAATATATAAAGCATTTATTTAATTAATATTAATCTGGTGAAATAATGCTCTGCTTAAAACAGAGGAGTGTAAAAAATGCTTATGAAACATTAGTTCCAAAAATTTTAAAAGAAGGCATTGAGATGACAACAGAAGATGGACAGAGATGTAAGGAAATAATGAATGTAATGGTTGAAATAATCAACCCAAAAGATAAAACAGTATCTTTAAAATACCCGTTGGGAGAAAAGGCAGTTGAAAGCTATACCCAACAGTTGTTATATGGTTCTAAGAACGAGTTTGTTTATAATTATTATGAGAGAATTAGAGAATACCCAAGTTATGATAAAAAATTAAAAAATGACCAAATAGAATATGTGATAGAAAAACTAAACAGTAACCCAACATCAAGAAGGTGCGTTATAAGTTTATGGAATCCATTTATTGACCAGAAAGTTAAGGATGTTCCATGTTTAAATCATGTTGGCTTCCAAAAACGAGGAAATAACTTATATATGAGTGTACTGTTCCGTTCTAATGATATTTTACTTGCGTTCCATAGCAATGCTCTTGGTTTGATAAAATTGGGGGAGTATGTTGCTGAAAAAACAAATTCAACATTAAAAACATACACACATTTCATTTACAATGCCCATATTTATGTCGATAGGGATATGACTGAAATTAAAAAGTATTTCTCAGAATATTTAAAATACTTATAGGATAAGAAGAAGAATCTTCTCATCTTCATTTATTTGCATTTAAAAGTATTATCTCAAAAATTAGTTTGGTTAAACACCATTTAAATTAGTCATGGTTTAAATAACCATCGCTCATCTTCAAGTATCATTACCTAACA
>NZ_AGJL01000085.1 GCF_000243455.1 Methanotorris formicicus Mc-S-70
CGTTACTTACTGAATCTCCTCAATAAGGTTGAATCGATTATTATTGAGAATTTAAATTTACGATTGTCCAAAATGTTGGGAAGATTTAATAGTTGAGTATAAAGGCAATTCTCGATTTCTGAGAGCTCTTGAAGTTTCTTGATTATGGTTGTTCGATGAATTCCTAAAATCTCTTCAGATATTGCTTTAATCGTCTTTATCTCGGTTAAAGTTCTAACCAAACAATAATCAGCTAAATCATCCAAATTGGCTATGCCTAAAGTATTTAAACTATTAACGAGTAATTCTTTAAGTGTGGGTAGCATGGTTTAATCACCGTTTTTTTAATGGAGTATTTAAATCGATACTATTTTATTTTTTTGGTTTTAAAATCGATAATGAGAAATCACACTATCAGAGATAAAAACCTCGAGAAATAACTATAATTATTGGGGTGAGCTTATGATTTCAAAATATTTAGTTAGAGATGTGATGAAAAAAGGTGTTGTTGAAGTAACCTTGGATACAAAGTTAAGTGATGTTATTAAAACAATGGCAAAATATGATATATCATCTGTTGTAGTTTCTGATGGAGAAAGATTTTGGGGGATTATAACAGATACTGATATATTAAAACATTATAATGAGTTGGATAAAACTGCAGAGGAAATAATGACAGTAAATCCTATAACAGTTAGCCCTGAAGCTCCATTGGAAAAAGCTATTGAGATTATGGCTGAGAAAGGAATACACCACTTATATGTTAAATCACCATGTGAAGATAAAATTGTTGGTGTTTTAAGCTCAAAAGACATTATAAAGCTGTTTTCTAATTTGATTGAATAAACTTATAAACTTTAACTTACTATTGCTATTTTATTTTTCTGAATCATCTTAGTAAAATTATAGCCAAAAAAGCCCTTTGGGCTTTTATATCTATGCCTTTCTAAACATGAAATTTGTTTGAAGATTGGCTATATAACAACATATAACCTAAACATTTAAATATATGATTATATAATTAATATACTCAGAAAAACATGGTGGTGGAAACATGAGGGTTTATGTTGAAGGTTATGGTTGTGTGCTAAATACTGCTGACACTGAAATTATAAAGAATTCTTTAAAAGAACATGGCTTTGAATTAGTTAATAGCTTAGATGAGGCAGATATTGTAATAATAAACACATGTGTTGTTAGATTAGAAACAGAAAATAGAATGATTTACAGAATAAACGAGCTTAAAAATTTAGGAAAAGATGTTGTAGTTGCTGGATGCTTGCCAAAAGCTTTAAAAAATAAAGTTAATGGATTCTTTCATATATATCCAAGAGAAGCCCATAGAGCTGGAGAAATATTAAGAGATTACATTGAAAAGAACAAAAGAACAATATATGCTGAAGAGTTAATAAAACACTTTATAAAAAATTAGATTACTTGAAACCATCTTTAATTACTCCCCACCCCATAAGTGAAGGTTGCTTAGGAGATTGCAGTTATTGCATAGTAAAAATAGCGAGAGGAAAACTAATATCTTACCCAAGAGAAAAAATTGTTAATAAAGCTAAAGATTTGATAGATAAAGGAGCTAAATGCTTATTTATAACCGCCCAAGACACTGCATGCTATGGTTTTGATATTGGAGATAACTTAGCCAATTTATTAAATGATTTATCCCAAATAGAAGGAGAATTTATAATGAGAGTTGGAATGATGCATGCAAAAAACGCTCAATTAATATTGGACGAACTTATAGAGGTATACAAAAATGAAAAAGTTGGGAAGTTTTTACATCTACCTTTACAAAGTGGAGATGATGAGATTTTAAAGAAGATGAAGAGAGGTTACACTGTAGATGAATTTAAAGATATTGTAAATGAATTTAGAAGAAAAGTTAAAAACCTTTGCTTTACAACAGATATAATTGTTGGATTTCCAGGAGAAACAGAAGAGCAGTTTCAAAATACCTTAGAAGTTTTGAAGGAATTAAAGCCAGATTACATCCATGGGGCTAAATATTCCCAAAGGAAAGGAACAGAAGCTGCAAAAATGAAGCAGGTAGATACAAAAATTAGAAAGAGGAGAAGTGAAATTTTAGATAAATTGAGAAGAGAATTGAGTTATTTAAACAATAAAAAGTATATTGGAAAGACAATGAGAGTTTTAGTTTTAGATAAAGGGAAAGGATATACTGATAACTTCAAAGTTGTTAAGTTTGAAGGAGGAGAAGTAGGAGAGTTTAGAAAAATAAAAATTACTGATGCTAAGACATTTGGATTGAGAGGGAAGTTGATAAGTAATTAAATTATTATTAAAAACTTTAATAAATCTCTTTTTATACTTTACTAAGTTGTTTATGGTAGTTGCAAAAAAAAAACACTACTTAGTAAAATATAAATATTAAAAAGTTAAGATAAAATTATCAAATAATTGATAGATACAACTTTACAAAAGTAAAGAAATTTTAATATATCTAAAGAGATTTTGAAATGTTAAAAAATAGTTGGCGATGATGCCCTTTATAGGGCGGAGCCAAATTAAGCCCAACCACTAAATAGAAAGGTGGCAATATGAAACTATGGGGTAAAGAACTATTTAAAATTTTTGCCTTAGTTGCTATGCTATGCATTGTAGGGGGTGTTTTTGCCACATCAACAATAAACAATAATGTGAAAATAATAGATAATAAAGACCAAAATCTTCAGAATTTGCCTATTTACATTTTTGGTGATAAAAATTACAACATGCCTTATATATCTTGTAAAATAAATGATTTAACAAAAATACCTAAGGGCAAATATATTATCATAATTGCAAAAACTCCAAATAAAGATGATTCTAAACTATTAGAAAATATGCTAAAAAATGGTAATGTAATTATAACCACAAAAGATAGCTATAAAAAAATACAATCAATAGTTTCGAAAATCATAGGAACTAAAAAGCCAGTTGTAAGTATTAGTTATACTGATAAAAATGGAAAAATTGTTGAAAACAAAATTTATATCTATATGCTGTCTCCATCTAAAATAAAAGGGAAAAAATATTGCATTCATGTATACGGATTTGCAGGAGACAATATTTCAGATAGTGTTATAAAAAAAGCTACTGAGATGCTTCAATATTCTCCAAAATCCAATGATTGGAATTATGTAGATAGAGTATATTGGTCATCTGGAGATTGGGCTAAACCCTACGGAAGATTAAATATAGAGCATATAATAATGCAAAATCCAAATAACCCATCATACAAGTGTGTTAGAGGCACAACTCAAATAATATCTGGTGAAAGTTTAGGATGGGAAGATAACGGATGGGTATATGATAACTACGAATTAAAAAATTATTATAAAGTAGATTATAATGGAAATGGCAATCATTTAGTTGACTACAGCCCTGGTGATATAGATAATACAATTCCAAGCATTTCTGTAACATTAGGTTATCTTCCTTCACTATCAATCTCTTGGAACTATCCTGGAGACCATATATATAGAATAGTAGATTTATCAGATTTTTCTGAAAATGTAGCTTGCTGGGAACATCTATTCCATTGCTGGTATAACCCTTGGGGAACATCTGCAACTATAAAAGTAGAACCCGGTTTTGAATATGAACATTCTGGCAGTGCTGAACAACTATGGAAAATAACTGGTAAATGGTTAGCTCATTATTATTGTCTTAGAGCAGATAAACCCGAATATCTTACAGTATATATTCATTATAATGGATAGCTATCTTTAAACTTTGCGAAATATTAATTTTACTCTTTTTTACTTTTACTGACAGTGTGATTACGAGAATCCTTTCTTTATTAGTTCTTTACTACATTCTTTAACGACTTTATAAAATGATATTCCATTTTTGTAGCCCAAGTATTCGATGCAATTAAATAACATTCCCATTAA
>NZ_AGJL01000086.1 GCF_000243455.1 Methanotorris formicicus Mc-S-70
CATAATATATTAACACTAATTAAAGTATTAATATTAAAACATATAATACCGAATAAATCTACCAATTCAATTATTCGACAACCTCGAGACAATAGTAAATTTTAAATTTAAGTTTTATATTTAATTATTTTGAAGTTATTTTGGTGTTTTCTTATACATAAAAATTATTTTATTTTTTGATGGTTTAACATTTTTATTGAGGTATAATTATGTTCGTTCCAGCACACATCACAGGCTTTTTTAGAATATTCAAAGATAAGGATTTTTTAAAAACAGGTTCCACAGGAGCGGGAATTACACTAAACAAAGGTGTTTACACAACGATTAAAGTTGGAAATGGAAACATATACTTCAATGACAAAAAAATTAACCTAAGTCCTACAAGAGAGGTTATGAACTACTTTAATGTTGGTTCTTATGATGTTATACACTCTTCAGATTTTCCCCTTGGCAGTGGATTGGGAACATCTGGAAGTTGTGCCTTAGGAACAGCGTATGAGATATTTAAAACAATAGGTATATACAGGTGGAGTAATAACTATAATAATGAACCTGTAAAAGCAGCCCACATCGCTGAGGTTAAATGCGGTACTGGGTTGGGGGATGTTATTGCCCAGCATACAAAAGGATTTGTAATAAGAAAAAGTCCTGGATTTCCAATTAATGTTGAGAAGGTTAAGGTTGATAATAACCACTACGTTGTTGTTGAGATTTTGGGAGAAAAGGAGACAAAAAATATCATAAACAACCAACAATGGGTAGAAAAAATAAACAAAACTTCTGATAAGTTACTAATAAAACTTCTAAAAAACCCTACCTTAAAGAACTTTATGGATTTATCCTTCTACTTTGCAGAAACCACTGGACTAATATCTGATGAGATATTAGAAATCTGCAGAGATTTAAAATTTACAGTAGGGGCTTCTCAGGCAATGTTGGGGAATACGTTGTTTTGTATTTGCAAAAAAGAGGATTTAAATGATGTTTTATCAATCCTAAAAAATCCAATTGTATGTAAAATATATATGTAAATATTTATTTATGGCACAAATTTCGCAAACGATTTATAATTTAAAGGAGGTGGAGGATATGTTCTTAGAAAATGTAAAGACGGTAATCCTACTTGCAATATTAACTGGCTTATTGTATGGAATATGTTATTTATTACATATCCCTCCAGTAATTGCCATAATTCTCGCATTAATTCCTAACCTAATTGCCTACTTATATTGTGATAAGTTTGTGTTGTGGGGTTATAATGCAAGAATTATTGATGAGCATGAATTGCCTCAATTACACAGAATGGTTGAAAAAATTGCAATAAAGGCAGGAATCCCAAAACCAAGGATTGCAATAATTGAAACTCCAACACCAAATGCATTTGCAACTGGAAGAGATCCAAAAAATGCAGTTGTTGCAGTTACCACTGGAATATTGAACCTCCTATCCCCCGAGGAATTAGAAGGGGTTATAGCACACGAAATTGGGCATATCCTCCATAGGGATATTTTAATAAGTTCCCTTGTTGCTACTCTCGCAGGGGCAATTATGTATATTGCAGATTGGCTTCATTTGAGTCTTTTATTTGGATTTGAAAGGGAAGAGGAGGAAAATCCTCTCTCACTGGTGGCAACATTGGCATTCTTAGTACTTGCTCCAATAGCGGCAACCATAATACAGTTAGCAATATCAAGGCAGAGGGAGTTTTACGCTGATGAAGAAGGAGGTAAGCTGTCTAATCCAATATACTTAGCAAATGCATTGGCAAAGTTGGAGAATGGAGTTTCAGTATATCCAATGGAGAGGGGAAGTCCATCAACTGCACATATGTTTATTGTAAATCCATTTAAAGGAGAGGTAATAGCAAAACTATTCTCAACCCACCCACCAACAGAGGAGAGGATAAAGAGGCTCTTGGAATTAGCAAGAAGGATGGGAATACATACAGCAATTAAATACTAAATTTATAAAAATAAAAAATATAAAAACAAAATCTTATCACATATGCAAATTATTATATAATATTTTGAGGGAAAATCATGGAAATTGGGCTCACAATAATGGCTGAGAACAAAATAGGAGTGCTGCATAAACTTACTGGCATTATTTTAGAGTTCAATGGAAATATAACATATACGCAACAGTTCATAAAAGATGACGATACTGGATTAATATATATGGAGATTGAAGGAATTGGGGATAAAGAAGGACTTTTAAAAAAGATAAAGGAGTGTAATTTTGTTAAAAATGTGGAAATACATAAAACCCTAAAAATGATTTACGGTAAAAGAGTGATAATCGTTGGTGGAGGAGCACAGGTAGCACAAGTTGCACAAGGGGCTATAAGCGAGGCGGATAGGCACAACATAAGGGGAGAAAGAATAAGTGTGGATACTATGCCAATTGTGGGTGAGGGAAATTTAAGTGATGCAGTTCTTGCAGTTGAAAAACTACCGAGGGCTGCAATTTTAGTACTTGCTGGCTCGTTGATGGGTGGTGAGATAACAAAGGCAGTTGAGGAGTTAAAGAAAAAAACAGGCATTCCAGTGATTAGTTTGAAGATGTTTGGAAGTGCACCTAAAGTTGCTGATTTAATTGTGAGTGACCCTGTTCAGGCCGGGGTTTTGGCAGTTATGGCTATAGCAGATACTGCAAAATTTGATATAAATAAAGTTAGAGGGAGAGTCCTGTAAGTAAATAAAAGTAGAAAAAAGTATTTATGTATAATCTTGTGTGAAATTGCCAAACCATTTGTTGTACAACTTCATATATACACCATTTTTCTCCATTTCAAATAATGCTGCGTTAATGGCATCAAGAAGGGCTTTGTTATCTTTATTTATTACTATTCCATAATATTCACTTGTCAATCTACGGCCAACTTTTTTGAAGGGGGATTTTTCTTTTGTAAAACCTTTAACTAAAATTTCATCGTATATTATGGCATCTATACTCCCATTTTTTAAATCATTAAACATTTTATCTGCATTTTTATATCCAACAATAGTTAAGGGGGCGCTTTTTGAAATAGATATTGCTATATCTTCGCATGTTGTACCCTCTAAAACCCCAATCTTTTTGCTTTTCAAATCAGCACCATTGTTTATTTGACTGTCATTTCTTACAATAATAACTTGTCCTGTTTCAAAGTAAGGTCTTGAGAATGAAACTTCCTGCTTTCTTTTTTGAGTTATTGTTATAGCGGACACTGCACAATCTATTTCATTTGCTTTTATTGACGGTATTAACATATGAAAATAATATCTTTTAAACTCTGGCTTTAATCCTAAGTACTTAGAAATTTCGGTTATTAACTCAATATCAAAACCTGTTAATTTTCCATCCTTTTCAAATACAAACGGAGGAGCATTGCTATTTATAACCCCTATTGTTAGAACTCCGGGTTTTATTGTCTTAATCTCTCTTTCATGTGGGTTATTTTCCAAACATCCGCATATCACAACAAATAATATTAGCATTAAACAAAAATTCCGTTTCATTGCAATCCCTTTAACTTACTTTAATAAAATCGCCAGATTTCTCATAAAATCCTATATATTCGATATTATAAAAATGTTGCTAATATACTCATAATTCTGCATATATAAAAACCGTTAAATTAATATATTAAAACCACATAAAATGAAGCCACCTAAGGATTTAGAAATAGAATAATAATACAAACATTTCTAAAGCGATAAAACTTAGTAACAGGAGGCCGACCTCCTGTAAGGGTATGTGGCTGAAAAGCCGAACCCATAAACAGAGATGGAAGAAAACACAAAGCATGAGGGATACAGATGGGAGTTTATAAATACATTAGAGATGCA
>NZ_AGJL01000087.1 GCF_000243455.1 Methanotorris formicicus Mc-S-70
CGATTATTGCAGTGTATTTAAATCTATTGTCATCAAAATATCGGGAAGGTTGGATAGTTGAGTACACAAACAAAACTCATTTTCTGATAGTTTTTGTAGGTTTTTAACGATAGTCGTTCTGTGAATTCCCGAGACATACTCTGAAAATGCTTTGATAGTTTTTATTGGCGTTAGTGTTCTAACTTGTGCGAACTTAGATAACTCCTCCGAACAGTTAAATCCTAAACTATTTATAGAATTAGTGAGTATACTATTAAGTGCTGTTAGCATGGAGGTTTCACCGTTTTTTAACGAGTTATTCAAGCACTACATATTTCTATTTTTTGGTTTTAAAGTTAATATTGTTAAATCACACTATCAGTATTTTAAAGTTAAAATCAGACCATAGTGGGATGGAAATTGTATAAAAGAATATTAAACAATATACTTAAATTTATAAATAAAGAACAACAAATTATAAGCAAATAATCAAATGAAAATTAAAAAAAGAAGATTAATTTATTCTACAGTTTCAACTTCTTCTTTTGCTTCTTCTACGTATCCTTCAGTTTCTTTTTTACCGAACTCTAAAACCTCTGATTTATATATTATGACACTTTTCATTGGGAAGATTTTTTTGCATTCTCCATAGATATTACTTGCCATCTCTCCCATCAACATTGCTTGGACGTATTCTGGGAATGTCTTTTCTTTTGACATTGCTTTTATAATTTCTATCATTTTCTTCCTAATCTGAGTTTTCTGATTTGCTCTTGCCCTAACTGCTGTTAAAGTCATTGCTTTAACTCTAACCTTGTAACCATCTTTTGTTCTAACATCAACGATGGCATCAATTCTACTTCTCCTTCTTCTAATTTGTGATTTTAAGTATTCTCTTGTTGTATTATGCCCAATGAATTGAGATACAGCGTTTGTTCCACTAACCCCATAGATTTTGAAGTAAACTCTAATCATGTGTTTTGTTGGGTCATTTGTTAAATCCCTCAAACTTACCTCTGCAACTCTACCAATGACTAAAGATGGGTCACTTGCTGGTGTTTGTCCAATTAAAACTCCACCGAACTCTGGGGCTGTGTGTATGTTATACCATACTTTAGTTTTCCATGTATCTTTTGCCTTTCTTCCTTTAACAGTTCTTGCTTTCATTTTTACCATGCTATACACCTCAGGTGTTATTCTTCAATATCTGGAAGATACTTAGTTAAGTCAATATATCTTCTCGTAGGTTTTATTAAATTTGCATACATTCTTTTTATATTTTTAGCAACATCTTTCTTAGCATTTCCCTTTTCAGTTTTTATTAACTTAATCCTAAAAAATCCATTTTTGATTCTATATACATTATCAACTTCAAATACATAATCCATTGGAACAAAGATATACACAGAGTAAGTTTTTTTCCCATCATTTATTGATATACCCAATTTTTTTGGAATATCTAAGGATTTTGCCCATATTGTTTTAATATCATCAACTTTTGATGAAGAGACTCTTTTACCATCATCAGTATCTATTGTAGTGACTTCTATCCTCTCCCCATCAACTTCCAACTCCTCACCAACTTCAACAACTTCTCCCATTGGTAATTGAACAACTTTTCTCTCAGATTCATCAAACCTACTTATTATCACACTAATGTCTTTTAACTTTACGCTGAACTCTACTTCATGAATTGTATTGCATTCTAAGCATTTGACAACATATTTAGCATATTTTTTTGATTCTTTTGATTTTAATATTTCATGAGGGGTTAGATCCCCACAAACGGGACATTCAAAATATTCCATCTCACATCACTTCCAAAAACATAACCTATAAGTTAGGGCAATTGCCCATTTTTATTTACTTTTTCTTTTTCCTCTTTCTCTTACCCTTCACTTGTGGGACAACAACTCTAACTTTTACATTTGTTGCTTTTTCTAAGAACTCCTCGTATGTGAATGAAACTTCATCATCACTACTTATAACTCCTCTATTCTTTAAGTATTCTTTTGCCATTAGGTAGTATATCAATGAAACTGCCTTTCTACCTTTGTTGTTTGTTGGAACTACAAAGTCGATAAATGATGTTAAGTGCTCTGTGTCACACAAACCAACGATTGGAATACCTATTTCAATTGCCTCTTTTAATGCCTGCCTATCAACTCTTGGGTCACTTATGAATAAAACTTCTGGTTCCAAAAACCCTTTGTATGCCGGGTTTGTTAATGTTCCTGGAACAAATCTTCCAGCGATTGTTTTAATCCCAGTGATTTGCCCAAATTTCTCCAATGGCCCCATTGTGTAAATTCTTCTTGAAACTGCCAATATATCTTCTGGTTCATAGTTTGCTAAGAACTTTGCTGCTAATCTTAACCTTTCATCAGTTTTCCTAACATCTAAAACATACAATCCATCTGACCTAACTCTGTAAATGAATTTCTTCATGTCTTCTGTTTTTTGCTGAGTTCCGATGTGAATACCTGATGCTAAATAGGTGTCTAATGGTACTAACATGTTGTTTTCCGCCATGTTTTTCACGCCTCCAAAATAGTGGTTTTTATGGCTTATAAAACAAGCCAAAAACGTATATAAAAATTAAAAGTTGGAATAACATCCATGATATGACAAATTAATGTATATAAAATTTACGCAATTGGGCAGTAGTTGCTAATTATTTACCTTTTCTTCCATGTGCTTTTATACTTGGTCTTACTTTTTCAGCACCTTTACCTTTGTTTCTTAATCCCCTTCCTTTCTTACCAGCGGATGTTAAACCTCTAAATGCCCTACCTTTGTGTTTTCCTGTACAAATCCAATTTAAGTTCTTATCTGCTTTGATTACTGGGTGGTGTGGGTCAACTAAGATAACCTCATACCACTTGTACTTACCATCTTCTCCAACCCAGTATGAGTTGAGAACTTCCATGTTTGGATATTTTCTTGCCGCTCTTTCCTCAGCGATTCTTTGGATGGACTTACCCATTGTTATTTTTTTAACTCCAAGTGTTGCAGGTTTCTTTGAACCTGTTGGTCTTTGTTTTCTCAATCCACCTCTTCTCACCCTAACTCTAACAACAACAATTCCTTGTTTTGGTTTGTATCCCAAATTTCTTGCCCTATCTAATCTTGTAGGTCTCTCGATTCTTACAACACTTGGTTCCCTTCTCCATTGTTGCATTCTTTCCCATAACAATTGCTTGACATAACTGTCTTTAGGTCTTTTCCATGCATCTCTAATGTATTTATAAACTCCCATCTGTATCCCTCATGCTTTGTGTTTTCTTCCATCTCTGTTTATGGGTTCGGCTTTTCAGCCACATACCCTTACAGGAGGTCGGCCTCCTGTTACTAAGTTTTATCGCTTTAGAAATGTTTGTATTATTATTCTATTTCTAAATCCTTAGGTGGCTTCATTTTATGTGGTTTTAATATATTAATTTAACGGTTTTTATATATGCAGAATTATGAGTATACGGTAGTTCCCATCAAATAGATAAATATATAACTATATGATTATAGATTACTACAAAAAATAGTTGGAGGTAATAACATCGTAGATAAATCTAAAATTCCGAGAATTAAGCGTTTAATAAATCTTATGCGAGCTAAGTTTTACCTAATAGTCGTCAAATACAAATCGCCATACACACGCAGAGAGAAAATATCTCTCTTAGACTTAATAATCTTTTCGGTTCTTTGTATGATATACTTTTTCGGGAGTTTATAAGAGGGATTATGAAATACTAATCGAATATTTAGGACTATTTACAAAAATTAGATATAACAAGAT
>NZ_AGJL01000088.1 GCF_000243455.1 Methanotorris formicicus Mc-S-70
CAAAATCATCTATAACGAAAATGTTATATTCGGGAGTTATAAAGTTTTTTCATGAAGTTAAATAGATTCTCTTGTGGGTTAAGACCCTCATTCCAAAGAATTCGATTTATGGTATCGTGAGATACGTTTATTCCGAAAATGCGTAATGTTTTAGATAGTTCTATACACGAATTAAACTCTGACAATAGAAGAAAGAGCATATAAACAATTGCATTCGCTTTTTTGAGAATATTCTCACCATAAACAATTTTTATTCGAAAAATAGTAAAATGTTGTGGTAGAAATATCTTATCATAAATGCTATATCATTATATTCGAATATGCTTGCGAAAGTCCTATGGCTATATTTGTCTTATTTTAATGTTGTGTAGGTTGCAATCTTCTTTAAATTTATTGAAGTATTTTTCCAATATTTAACGCAAACAACTTATAGTTAAGACATCATTTCTGTTTTTCTTTTTGAATTCCTATGTGAACGTGTGCAAACAAAACTATAATGTATAAATATAATGATGAACAATATAATTTTTTGTCTATTATTTGAATAAATCCAGGTCTTAAAAATCTTCAATTTTTAAGCTAAAGTGACCAGAGGGGGATCAAAAACCGTTGTGGTGGGAGAGTTTAAACTGAATAAAAATTTGGTTTTTCACTTTCATATAATTATTGAAAATAATGTAATATATGGTTGTGTGTGGTTCGAACACAAACCGAAACATTTATATATCTAATGTGCAATATAATTGTGTGTGATTAGAACACAAACCGTAACATTTATATTGCCAAATAACTACTACACATATGTGCAAAATTAAATCAGGCAATAACTACTGAGGTGATAGTATGGATTTGAAAGAAAAAGGTGCAAAATTAAAAGAACTTTTAGGTTTAGAAGGTTCAGCAGTTGCTGTAAAATTGGCAAAATCAAAAGATGAAATTCCAGCAGGATACGAAGAACTTGGGGAAGAGAAGAGGCACTGCGAAATGATACAAATTGCAAGAAAAGAAGGAAAGAAATTCTATGCTACAAAAGAAAAGCACTCCTGTAAGGGAGGGGCTTATGCAATTGGTGTTGTTCAAGATGCTCCAGAACCATTGAAAACTGGGAAGTTATACCACAAATTAGGAAACTTTGCTACAGAGGAAGGGGCAGTAAAAACTGTTGGAGCAATCCCAAGAGTCAAAGAAGAAATGTATGCAAGTGTCTATGCACCATTAGAAGATGCTGACTTCACTCCTGACTCAATAGTGGTTATCTGCACACCAAAGCAAGGTTTAAGATTGACACAGGCATTATTATACAAAAATGGAGGAAGATTCCAAGCAGACTTCTCTGGAATTCAGTCATTGTGTGCTGATGCAGTTGCAGCAGTTAAAGTTAGAGGAGTTGCAAATGCTACATTAGGATGCAATGGTTCAAGAAAATATGCAGAGATTGCTGATGAAGAAGTTGTATTTGCGTTCCCAGTCGATGACTTGGATAACGTAATTGAAGCATTGGAACACTTCAAAGAAATTTGGGGGTAAATCCCCAAAATAACCTTATTTAATAAAAAAACATAAATAGCAGGGTTACTAAATTAATAATTATTAAAAAGTAAAATGGTGTATAACATGGTTAAAGTAGAGGTTTTCACATCACCAATGTGCCCACATTGTCCAGCGGCAAAGAGGGTTGTTGAAGAAGTTGCAAGTGAAATTGATGGAATTGAGGTCGAGTATATTGATGCCATGAAAGAACCTGAAAGAGCGGCCAAATATGGCATAATGGCAGTACCAACAATTGTTATTGATGGAGAAGTTACGTTCATCGGTGCTCCAACAAAAGAGGCATTAGTAGAGGAAATTAAAAAGAAGATGTAATCTCCATTTAATTTTTTACAAATGGTTGTGTATGATGGTGACACTTGTGTGGTAAAATGGAACTAAAAATCATCTGCAAACATTCCAAATTTTCAAAAAAAGATGAAGAACTTTATATAGTTTGTGAATTTTGTAATGGGAAGGACATAAGGACTGAAATTGAATTAATGAAGGAAGATTTTGAAATTAAAAAAATTTCCTACCCAAATTGTAAAATTCTAAAAAGGGTGGTAAAATGATAAGAGAAATATCAGTTAAGGAGTTGAGGAGCCCATCGTTGTTAGTTGATAGAGTTTTAGAAAAAATGAAAGATGGGATTTTAATTATTGAGACGGATGGGAAAGAACAAATCAAAGATATTGAAAATCTAATGAAAAAGATCGGTTATAAAATGGAAATAGATGGAAATGTGGTAAAAATCATGGTTGGGGAAATAAAGGCAGATAGAACAATAAATGTAGTAGGTGCAACGTGCCCAGGTCCAATTATGATGGTTTCAGATATGTTGGATAAGATGAACATTGGAGAAGTATTGGAGATAATATCTGGAAAAAATGCCTTAACTGATTTAACAGAGGGATTAAAAGGATCTGGACATGAGGTTTTATCTGTTGAAGAACTTGGAGATGGGAACTATAGAATATTGATTAAAAAAGGAGAGAAAAAAACAGAGGTTGCATCAGTAAATATTGATGAATTGTTCATTATAAACACAACTGGAACAGGAAATGCAGAGAAGGCCTATGCTACATTCATGATGGCGGATGTTGCTAAAAAAATGAATTTGAATCCAGTAATCTTCTTAATGATGGATGGTGCAAGTTTGGCATTAAAAGGAGAGTGCGATAAGGTTAAACATCCCAACTTCCCAAAATTGGGGGATTTGATGAGGATGGCAATAAAGAATGGAATAAAGATTTATGTTTGTGAATTAAGTGCTAAGTTTAGAGGAATAAATGAGAAGAATCTTGAGGATGGTTTTGAAATTGCAGGAGCACCAACATTCTTAAACTACTTATCAAAACCAAATGTAAGACCCGTTTGGCTATAAAAAAGGTGAGAACCATGAATGAAGTTATAATGCTTGTATCCCTATCAGTTATATTTGGCTCTATGTTATCAGGATTTGCCACATTTAGAATGACAGGGATGAGGTTGATGCCACACTTTGCATCTTTGATGATTGCATTTATATTGACATTGGCATCTTTATTTGTAGATAATAACATTGTGTTCTATTCAGCAATTGCATTCCAAATAATCGCTCCACTTACAATTTGTGGAACAATATGCAATATCCTAAAAACCCAATTCCAAAATACTGGAATTTATTCATCCCATTTGGCATTGATGGGAATGCTATTTGTCCTTGCTATTGGGAATCTATTTATCTAAATATTTGTTCTTTTTTAAAACTAAGTTGTTTGCGAATATTTAACTCTCGACGAAAACCTAAAAGGTTTTCGTGAGTCAGAAATCCGAAGGATTCGCTTCGATCCCTGCAACCGTAGGTTGTAGTGGATATTTATATACCAAAAATTTTTAAAATGTTGTATCAATCCTAATTTTAAGATAAAGTATTTACTTTTAAATTTATTAAGCATTTTTCATATTTGACGCAAACAATTAAATCTTTATGGTTAAATATTTTATAAAACGGTAGTTCCCATCAAATAGATAAAT
>NZ_AGJL01000089.1 GCF_000243455.1 Methanotorris formicicus Mc-S-70
CAAATTCCACATAAGACACATTTGTCTTTGTTTATAGTAATTTCCCCAAGAACTAGGTTCTTTCTTGGTGGAAGTTCTCTCTCTACATCAATTGCTCCTTGAGGACAGACGATTTCGCACTGTCCACATAAAACACAGATTTCTTGATAAACTTTGATGTCTCTTCTTTTAATTTTTGGATATCTTTCATCTCTTTTTATTGATTTTCCATTAATTTTTAAATCCATGGCATCAAATGGGCACCCATGAGCACAAATTCCACACAAAACATAAGTATTTTCATCAATATCCAACTTTGGGGCATCAACAAGTCCCTTTGCAATAGCCCCTAACGGTCCTAATGTTATCGCTTTTGTTGGGCAAATATCATAGCAAATACCACAACCAACACATAAATGCTCGTTCCATGTTAAAACCCTCTTCTCAACACCATCTCTTGAGATTACCAATATTCCATCGTATTCTTCTTTTATTTGCAAAATACCACCTTAAATACTAAATATTGGTGATTATTTGCTTATTTTTTATTATTATCCTCAATAAATTTATATTCATATTTTTATATGTATTCAATATAAGTTACAATAATACATGAATATGAAATCACATCCCTTAAATGTTTTTCGTCTTAATTATAAGAAGTAAACTATTTATATAAAAAGTTAATCTAAGTAAGTAATAAAAGTTACATTAGATATATAAATATGAAACTATATATACTTAACTTGGAGGTAAAGGTATGAACATTTTAGATGATCTCAGTGATAAAGTTGAGGGAATTAAAAAAGAAGATATTGAAAAGATTTTAAATTTCCATGGTTGTTTAAGCCCTGGAGCGTTAATAGGTATTCAAATGTTCAATTTAGCGAATAAAATATTGAAAATAAAGGATGGAGAAAGAATATATGCTATATGCGAAACCTACAACTGCCTTCCAGATGCATTTCAGATTCTTGGAGGGTGTACAATAGGAAATAAACGATTGAAGGTAATTGACACTGGAAAGATGGCAGTCACTGTAAACAAATGGGGAAGAGAAGGGGAAACTGTAAGAGGTGTTAGAATAATCCTCGACCCTAAAAAAACCATCAAATATCCAAAACTTCATGCTTGGTATTTGAATATTGAAAAAGTTCCTCATGATGAGGTTATTTTGGACATTCTAAATGCTGGAGAGGACGCTTATTCTTATGAGTTTGTGGATATTCTTGTTCCGAGCAAATCAAAAAAGCACGTAAAAATATGTGAAATCTGCAATGAACCGTTTATCCAAAAAGAAAATGAGGATATTTGCCCTTCATGTCTCCACAAAACCAACATAAATTCAAAAGATTATTTACTATGCCATTGGTGATAACATGAATCTTATAATAAAAAATGGTTATGTATTTGACCCATTTAACGGGATTGATGGAGAAAAGGTGGATATATTTGTTAAAGATGGAAAAATTGTTGAAGAATTGTCATCAAATGAGTTAAAGGATGCAAAGATTATAGATGCAACTAACAAGACCATAATGCCAGGAGGGGTTGATTCTCACACACACGTTGCAGGACCTAAATTAACTGTTGGAAGGATGATGTGCCCAGAGTTTCAATATAAGGATAATACAAAAAAAACAGAAAAAATCCATAGCGGAACTGGAAATGTAGTGCCTTCAAGTTATGTGATGGGGTATAGATATACGTTAATGGGATACACAACTGTCTGCGAAGCAGCAACACCACCAATGCTTGCAAAACACACTCATGAAGAACTAAAGCACGTCCCTATAGTGAATAAATGTGCCTATTTAATGCTTGGGAATAACTGGTTTGTTATGAGATATTTAAAAGAAGGAGATGTTGAAAAAACCGCGGCTTATGTTGCATGGATGATTAAAACCCATAAAACCTTTGGGATTAAGTGTATTAATCCAGCCGGTGTAGAAAATTGGGGTTGGGGGCTAAATATTTATTCATTGGATGAGCCAAATTTGCATTTTGAGATTACACCAAGAGAGATTATCAAAGGACTTGCAGAAGTGAATGAAATGCTTGGATATCCAATGTCAATCCACGTCCATGCAAATGGTCTTGGTCATCCAGGGAATTGGGAAATAACAAAGGAAACTTTAGCAGTTCCAAAAGATGTAAAAGTAAATCAGAAAGTTGAAGTTGATGAAGAAATAAAGACAAAAGTTCCTTATGAGAGAGAGCAAAGCATTTATTTAACTCACGTTCAGTTTAACGCGTTTGGTGGAACTTCATGGGAGGATTTCGAATCTGGAACAAAGGAAATTATTGATTATGTAAATGGATCAAAGCACGTTGTTATTGATAGTGGATGTGTAATTTTCGGCCCAGCAATTTGTATGACTGGAGATGCTCCTAACCTCTACGATTTATCTGTTTTGGCTGGGGGTAAGTGGTCAAATGATGATGTTGAGTTAGAATGTGGCTCAGGTATTGTGCCATTTGCATACAAGAAGAAAAATGGAGTTCATAGTGTCCAATGGGCAATGGGTTTGGAGTTGTTGTTGGGTGTTGAAGACCCATGGAAGGTTGTTATGACAACAGACAGTCCAAATGGTGGTTCATTTGTAAATTATCCAAAATTCATTGCATGGCTGATGAGTAAGAAGGCAAGAGAGGAAACATTAAAAGAATGCCACAGGTGGGCTTCTGAGAGAACAGACCTTCCAAACATTGATAGAGAAATGACTTTGTTTGAAATAGCAACAATTACAAGGGCTACGCCAGCAAAAGCAGTAGGTTTAGCACCAATGAAGGAGCATTTAGGTATTGGAGCAGATGCAGATATTGCAATTTATGACATAAACCCAAAGACACTCAACACAAACGACTACAAAACCATAGAGAAGAAGTTTTCAGTTGCAGAATACACAATAAATGGAGGAAAAATTGTTGCTCATAATGGAGATATTGTTTCAGCACCAGATGGAAAAACATATTACTGCAACGCAAAATTCCCAGATGAAGAAATCTACAATGAGATGATTAAGGATGTGAAAGAGTGGTTTAAGTATTATACCTTTGACTTCACCAACTACCCAACAACAGAGCATTATCTAACAAAACCAACTGAAATAAAAATAGGTGAATAACATGCAAGTGATTTTAACCCCAAAAGAAACCCCGGATATTTCAATAGAGGCGGATGTCATAACACCAGATAACTTTACAAATAAAAGCAAAGGGGAAATTGAATCGTTATTGGTTTGGCAAGGACCTAACAAATACCCGATCTCAGAGTTCTTTGATGTTGAAGTAGGTTCAGATGATTCAGAGGATGTAACAATAATTACTGACAGTGTGATTACGAGAATCCTTTCTTTATTAGCTCTTTACTGCACTCTTTAATCACTTCATAGAATGATAATCCATATTTGTGGCTTAAATATTCTATACAGTTTGATACCATTGCTATAAACCTAACAAACCCAATATTGCTCTTTTCAGACGTTAGGTA
>NZ_AGJL01000090.1 GCF_000243455.1 Methanotorris formicicus Mc-S-70
TTCGTTTGCAAAAGAGTTATGAAATCGTCTGAAAAAGACAACATTTTAAAAAAAATTACTGGAAACGAATTGGAGATAGATGAATTTTACATTAACTCTGGAGATAAAGGCATTAAAAAGAATAAAAAACGAAGAAGGGGATTAAAAAAGGGGCAAAGGAACGTACAAAATCGAAAGACCTCCAATAATAACACTGTATAGTTGAAACGAATTTAAGCAAGGCTAAAATTTGAGAAATGATTAACGAAGTTAATTCAGACGATTTAATCGTTAATACGGATGATGGCTTAAACGTTAATAACTGCGAATGCTTCCATTCGATAATCAAACATTATCTAAGAAAACATCGAGGCATTAGTCGAAAAAATCTCCACCCATATGTAAGCCTCTATACATTTATATACAACTATAAATCGAATTGGTTCTCTGAATTACTTATAATCATGTTAGGTAATGATACTTGAAGATGAGCATTGGTTTTAATTTTAATAGTGTCAAATCACACTATCAGTAAATTGAAGTTTGCGCTATTTGTTGTTTGTAGTTGTTTACGTTAAAAACTGTAAATATCAAAAATTAAAATATAAATCAATATTTATTCAAAATCAGTCAATTTACCTTACTTTCGGAAATTTTATCATGTCTGAATAAACGATATTCCCAAATTAAAATTCAAATTAAAGTTGTTAAACATAACATTGAAATTTTTTAACGCCCATTCTTAGAGGATATAGGTGTCAAAATTAAGTACAAATTCAGTTATTTTAAAATTTGGTAAACAACAACTATAAATAGAACTTTAAAAAAGTAGATTTTGTTATTTTTAAATTATACAACAAACTTTTAAATAGGCAAATGTAGTAGTATGATATAAAGTTTTTGTATAGTGGTGAGGTATGTGCAAGAGGGGCAATGAGATAAAAAATATCATTACAGATGAGAAATTAAACAACTACTTAAGAAGAACAGAAGAAGCCATACAGATAATAAAAAAGGGATTACCTCCAAAAAGAAGTTTACTTTATGATGTTGCAGAGGACTTTCTATTGATGATAGAGAGTTATTATAAGGATGCAAAAGCATTTATAGATGTAGGGGATTATGTTAATGCATTTGCATCATTAAATTATGCCTACGGTTGGATAGACGCTGGGGCAAGGTTGGGTATCTTTGATGTGGGAGATGATGATGTTAGATTCACATTGGCAAAATAATCAAATAAATACTTAAGTAAAATATAAAAACTGCGAGAAAAAACTTTGTGAGGTTTTGGTGAGACTTATGGGGAATTATCACGTAACACTACAGGCAGCATACGTTGTGAAGAATGTGGATGATGTTGAGGATGCCATTAATGTGGCTATTTCTCAAATAGGGAAAACCTTAAACAGACATAGCATGGAATATGTGGATATTGACATTGGATTAACAATATGTCCAAAATGCGGTGAGCCCATAGATTGTGTACTTGTTGTTGCAAGAACTGCATTGGTTGGAATCTTACTGTCAATGAGGGTATTTAATGCTGAAAGTACAGAACATGCAATAAGGATAGCAAAGGCAACAATTGGAAAGGCTTTAAAAGATATCCCATTGGAAGTTGTGGATGTTGTAGAAATGCGTAAATAATTTTATTTATTTTTATTTGCTTTATTTTTTCTTAATTTTGTGTTGTTACTATCCTTACTCTATAAAATGCTTTTTTTATATTCTTTATTAAAACCGCAATATTTTTATATAAATTTGTCGATAATTTGTCATTAATTATCATGATAAATTTTATGTTGTTAATGTTTGAGGTGGATTTGATGTCATTAAAGGCATTATCAAGAAAAAACTGCATCCACGTCATGCTTGTCTATACTGGAGGATGTAATGGATGCGATATTGAAGTAGTTAACTGTGTTTTGTCCCCTTTTTATGATGCGGAGCAATACAATGTTCTTTTAACATGGAATCCAAGAGAGGCAGATATTTTAATTGTCACTGGATGTGTTACAAAGGCAGTCACTGAATCATTAAAAAAGATTTACGAAGAGATTCCAGAACCTAAGGCAGTTGTTGCAGTTGGGGCTTGTGCATTGATGGGTGGGGTTTATAAGCATATCGGTGCTGATTTAGGAACATCATCATTTATTGATGGACCTGTTGAAAATGTAATTCCAGTTGACGTTAAAGTTCCAGGGTGCCCACCAAGACCAGAGGACATAATAACTGGGATTGTCAAAGCACTCCCTAAAATTTTGAACGAATAATAACATGTGAAGTTAAGACATATACTTTGCTTGGGATATTCTACAGATTTATACGTAACCAGATGGTGAGATTATGATAGAAGAGATTTTATCAGCAATAGGCATTCCATTGATAGCGTTCTCATTATCCACATGGATTCCAGGAATGCAGAGGAAAATCCAAGCAAGAATACAACAAAGAATAGGACCTTCAATAGCAACTCCTGGATTTTGGGCATTATTTAAATTTCTCTACAAAATTCCAAAAGAGCCAGTAGCGAAGATGCCAAATTTATACAAAACTCTTCCTCTTGTTAGTTTTGTTGTTTTGTGGGCAGTTTTTGCATTAACAACATTAATACATTATCATATACTTTCAAATGAGATTGGTCTTATTGGACTTTTGAAAATAGAAGAAATGGTTTACATTATAATGGGTTCATTATCAAATACAGTAATGGGTATTAGAATGCCGTTTATTGATGAATGTAAAGGAAGTGGTTTTTTAGGGACAATAAAAATGACGCTTGAACAACTTGGGGCAGTTAGGGCATTTAAAATGATTACTATCGGTTCATTTCCATTCTATTTAGCAACATTTATCCCATTTATCTCACAACACAGCATATTTTTAAAGGATGTTGTAGGGAATATGTTTTTATTTACACTTGGGGGTTTATTTGGGGCGTTGTGTTATTTAATTGGATATATAATAATGCTAAAGGAATACCCATTCTCAATCATGCACACAAAGGCAGATGTTATTGAAGGGCCTACAATGGAATATTCAGCAAAATATAGAGCGCTTTATTTGTGTGTTAAGGAACTTTTGATGATAACACTTGGAAGTTTATTCGCTACTTTGTATTTGGGTATTGCTCCAGATATAAGCAATCCAATAACTATCGTGATAAATCTTGCAGTTGCTATGTTATTCCCAATAATCGCTGCTATAGTTAATGCATTCACACCGGTGTTTACATTTAGGCAGGTTTATCCAATGTCACTATTTGCAACAACTTTGGGAATCATTGGGGTCCTATGTACATTATTAGGGATTTAATATCTTAATTTTTTTACTGATAGTGTGATTTAACAATATTAACTTTAAAACCAAAAAATAGAAATATGTAGTGCTTGAATAACTCGTTAAAAAACGGTGCATCTCCTATGCTAGCAGCACTTAATAGTATACTCACTAATTCTATAAATAGTTTAGGATTTAAC
>NZ_AGJL01000091.1 GCF_000243455.1 Methanotorris formicicus Mc-S-70
GTAGAAATATCTTATCATAAATGCTATATCATTATATTCGAATATGCTTGCGAAAGTCCTAGGGAATTAAAACCCTATTTTGGAGTTTGTAGGTTAACTATTGGTATTTAGAAATGTTATATAGTCTCTTGTGGATTTTTGTTAGTCATTATAATCATAATAAATTTTTCAAAAAATAATAAATCATGCGTAAAATTTTGAATAGGTCTAATTCTCCCTTCAATTCCATTAAAGATTGGGTCATCTATAATGCAAACGACTGTAATTGAACTTTAAAAATCAAAAATCTATATAAATGTGGAGATACAGAAAATAAATTAAGAAATAAATAATAAAATAATGTTTTGGTGATATTTATGGGAAGAATTTACGGAAGGGTGGAGGGGCCAGGCGATATAAGAAGAATTAATTGCATAATTAGGGATGAAATGCTTTCTGTTGAGGGTGTTGAACAATTAACAGAATTAAAAAAGAGAAGTGACTACCTTTGCACTCTAACATACTCCCCATTTTGGAGGAAGAAATTTGGATTCTTAATTGAAGATTTAAGGAAAGTTGCTATGGAAGAAAATGTTGCAACAACAAGAACAGCAAATTACATAGCAAGATATTATGATTGGGATAAAATCTACAATCCATGGGGAGAGGGGGAGGAGTTAGAGAAGGAACTTAAAGACCTTCCAGAAGAGGTTATTAAGGAGGTTAGTGAGGGAGTTAATCTTAAACTCTCCCCAGAAATTCTTGAAGAGATTAGAAAAATGTATTGTCAAGTTAGAAAGGCAATGGTGTTTGTTAAGAGTATTGATGAATTAACAAAATTAAAAGAAGCAACTGACTTCTTCTGCACATTGGTAAGAACAGAGGACTTTAAGGAAAGGTTTAAGGATTATTTGGATAAGATATATGAGATGATGGAGAAGGAAAATGAAAGGACAGTAAAACTTGCAAATATCGTATCTGTTGTAAATGGTTGGGATGTTGAGTATGAGGCATGGAGTGGGGAGGAAATTGCACTTGAAGAGACGGTTGAGGAGTATTTACAGAGGTTGCTTGAAGAGGAAGAGAAAGCAGACAAATACATTCCATCAGAGGCAAAGTATGGCAAGGGGATTACAAAGTGGATTATCTACTATCATCCAGTGAAAAGAAGAGAATATTCAAAAAGAGTTTATTTCCCAGGAGATGCATTTGATATAAAAATAGAGGGGCCAGGAGAGTTTGTCAATAGATTTGGAAGAAAAGTTTGGGGGGTTAAAATTACATACAAAACAAGAATCGGCTCAAGAACAATAAAAAGGAATGGAATATCAATAAAAATCCCAGAAACAGTAGTTACAAGAACAAAAGTAATCCCACTACCAAAAGAGGCAGAAAATGTAAGATTAGTTGATGAAAAACCAGAAAGTGCATATCCTGTTGCTTAATTAACTTTTTTATTTATAAAGTTTTTAATGAATTGTTTTAACCAAATAATCAACTTTTCTGCACTTATAATCCATTTTTAACACCAAAAATATTGATTTTTAAAATCTAAAAAAATACTGGTAAAAATTTTTATAAAGTAGTATGGGATTTAATAAACACATTGAAAAATAGATTGGGTGGGTTTATGAGTGATAATATTATCGGTGCAGCGTTTCCAATCCCAAAACCCTTAATAAGTAGGATATTAGATGAGCATAAAAATGTTTTTGTTAAACCAGCAACATTAACCAAACTTGAAAAGGGTATGAAGATTATATTTTATGCTTCAAGAGAAGAGCAGGGTTTTATGGAGAGGCAGAAGTTGAGAATATAGAATTTTTTGAAAATCCAATGAAAATACTTGAAAAATACAAAAATAACTTGTTTTTAACAGAAGAGGAATTTAGAGAGTATGTTGAGTTATCTAAAAAGTGGGGTTATGGTAGAAAAAAGAAAAAATCATGGATGGCTATTGTTTTAAAGAACATTAAAAAGTATTCTAAGGTTATTAAGCCAAAAAGGTTTATTTCAGTTGGTGGGAGATATATAAAAGACGGGAATATAAGGATATTTTAAAATAGATAATTTAAATATTATAATAAAAAATTTCATTTAAAAATATGGGGGAGGGGTATGTCCAGGACTGTTAATAGAAAGATATATTTCTATCAAATAATCTGGGTAAAAAATAATAACGATAAAGTTATGGAAAATATCTCTTTTATCTCTAATATTCTCGATGAAAATCGAATAATAGAAAAGGATGAAAATACATATTATACTTTTGAGAAGTTTAATGAACAAAATGATATGATTTTTGGAAAATTACACACTATAAGAAAAGGAGATTTGCCATTGGAATATGATTTCAATACTAATAAAACATCTACGCTTAATTTACCTAAAAATAAAGCTTTATGTGAACCTACACATTTTATAATATTCGATGGAAGAATTATTGGTGCAGAATTCAACTATTATGGTCCAAGAATTTCAGTATTAAAACGAATGATTAATAAAAATCTAAAAAATAACAATAACGGATATAAGAAGGTTGAAATTAAGCCTATTCTAAAAACAGATTTGTATGACTTGTTGGATGAGTTTGTAGAGATTAGGGGTATTAGTATAAAAATAGCTACAGATTATGCTAAACTTCTTGCTAATGATAGCAGTTTTAAAGACCTGTTTTCAGCAGCAAATTTAGTTGATAATATGTGGTTATCTCTATCGATTAGTGTTGGTAGAAAGAGAAATATTAGCAATGATGGATTCTCTCGAATTTTAAATGGTATAAAAAAGTTACTTAGAAGGAACGATTATGCTGGAAATGTAGATTCTCTAAAGATTAGGGGAAGGTTGGAGGATGATGGGAGTATTGAGGAAATAAACTTAATAGAGGAACTTTTAATTTCTGAAAAGAAAATTGCAAAACTTGATGAAAAGTCAAGATGTGTGGATTCTATGTCAATGTATGAGGCAATATTGGAGTCCTATAATTCACTGCGTTCTGAATTAGAACAATTTATAAAATCACAAGATTAATTTGGGGAGATTTATGAAAGAAATTTTTGGGGTTAAAGAAGTAAAACATGACTTTATTAAGTCGATAGTATTGTTTATTATATTAATTTTAATCCCGATAATATTTAAAATCGACGTTGATACTCTAAAACTAGCTGAAAAAATGCATAATTCCTTTTTAACTATTTCTATAACTTTTGCTGGGTTTTTACTTACTGCTTTAGCAATATTAGTTACATTCCCAACAAACGAAAAAATTGAATTCATGAAAAAACACAAGTTATATCCAAAAATATTCCAAGTGTATATTTTACAGTATCTCCGAATATGCATTAGGTATGCACAACTGAGTATTATCTATTGGTTTATTTGTATATATGTGCATTCGAATTAATTCATTAATTTTGATAACGAATTCTTTTAA
>NZ_AGJL01000092.1 GCF_000243455.1 Methanotorris formicicus Mc-S-70
ATTCGATTAGTATTTCATTAACCCCTCTTATTAAACTCCCGAAAAGTATATCATACAAAGAACCGAAAAGATTATTAAGTCTAAGAGAGATATTTTCTCTCTGCGTGTGTATGGCGATTTGTATTTGACGACTATTAGGTAAAACTTAGCTCGCATAAGATTTATTAAACGCTTAATTCTCGGAATTTTAGATTTATCTACGATGTTATTACCTCCAACTATTTTTTTGTAGTAATCTATAATCATATAGTTATATATTTATCTATTTGATGGGAACTACCGTCAATTTGACCTTGATACATTTATAATAATATTTTATAGAGCATTTTTGGCGTTTTTATTTCTCTTATTTTACTGATAGTGTGATTTAACACTATTAAAATTAAAACCAAAAAATAGAAATAGATAGCACTTAAATAACTTATTAAAAAACGGTGAAACCTCCATGCTAACAGCACTTAATAATATACTCACTAATTCTATAAATAGTTTAAGATTTAACTGTTCAGAGGGGTTATCCAAGTTCGCACAGGTTAGAATCATAATAATAAAAATTATTTCGATTTATACTACGATAAAACCACTTAGCAAAAAATCCCATATACTCATTAAATTGTAGATAGGGTCAATTCGATTAAAAGTATTTGAGTTCATAATGAAATTACGGTTTAATTGATGATTGAGTACTTTCTTTGATTCCTATCCCCTCTTTAATATTCTTCACGATCAACTTTTGCCCATCAACTTCAAATCCTCCACTCAGTGGCAGTTCCTTCAAAAATACGTGTGAATCTAGGTCGATGTACGAAAATTCTCCGGTTCCGCATGCCAAGTGAACACTTGGAGATAATCCGACGTTTGATTCCAGCATACACCCAATCATGAGATCTAGACCTGAGGCTTTGGCTACGGCTATTATATCTAAGGCTTCCAGCACTCCACCACATTTGGCAAGTTTGATGTTTATAACATCAACAGCCCTTTCCCTCGCAATATTAAATGCATCAGTGGCTGTGAAAACCGTCTCATCCGCAGCCACGGGAACGGGGGAATTATCCGTTACGTACTTCAAACCTTTAATATTTTGGCAATGTACTGGTTGTTCGAAAAGTGTGACATTGACACCTGCATCCCACACAGAGTTTATAAATTTAACAGCCTCCTTTGGATTATAGCCCTGGTTTGCATCTATTCTTATTTCGCAATCTACAGCCTCACTTACAGCCATGACTCTTTCAAAATCTTCTTTAAAATCTTTGCCTACCTTAATTTTTAACACCTTAAATCCTTTTTTCGAGTATTCCTGTGCTGTTTGAGCGGCTTTTTCAGGAGTGGTTATAGAAATCGTTATGTCTGATTCTATTTCGTCCCTCATCCCACCCAAAAACTTGTAAAGAGGTATTCCAATATACTGGGTATATGCATCAAGTAAGGCATTTTCTATTCCTGCAAAGGCACCGGGATGAAATTTAATTATACTCCTGAGTTTTTTGATTAAGTACCTATAATTCTCAATGGACTCGCCAGCCAGAACTGGAGTAAGATATTTGACGACATCTATAACTGTAGATTGAACGTCTCCTGTAATAACTCCAGAGGATGAAACCTCCCCATATCCAATAGTTCCATCCTCCAGATGAATTTTAATAAGGACATTTTTTGCAACGTCGCACTTCCCTAACGCAATTATAAATGGCTCTTTCAATGGAATATTGAGAGGAACAACTTCTACAGATTTTATCTTCATTATTTTCCCTCCAGATAGTCCATCAACAATTCGAGGAGGTTTTCTGCATCATCCTGGTTCGTCAAATCAAACACTGGAATATCCGAATCTTTGATCAGAGTTTTATTTTCCTCACCCCACACGCAAAGTGCGATCACTTTGGCTCTGGAAAGTTTCTCTATAAGATCCCTTTCCTCTCGCCAGTCTGGTATGGGTAATTCAACACTAAGCCCCATTCTTTGTTTTCTTTGTGGGTCGTGAACGAGTACGACGGCCTGTGGATCTGCTCCGTGCAAAAGAGATAGTGTTACACCGGAGTAACTCGGATGTAGTAAAGCACCCTGTCCTTCAACGAATATCGGATTTTTACCTTTGTTAAACACATCGAGAACCATTTTTTCAACCTGTCCGGCTACGAAATCCGATGGAATCCTATCTATGACTGCTCCAGCATCACAACCAATCATAAGTCCGGTCTGGCCGGTAGCAACGAATCCGACGTTGATACCCTTCTGCCTCGCAAGTTTCCATAGAATGGTAGTGGCACTTCTCTTACCTACTACACAGTCAGTACCCATGCAGAGAACTACCTTAGCGTTTGTTTTGCGTACTCTTTGAAGTCCTATGTCGAGGTCAGAGGGTGGTTTTCTCAAGTCAATGAGCTTAACGCCCCTTGCATCGGCAAGTTCTGCAATTTCTGGAATGTCACTTAAGAACATATGCAAACCAGAAATTACGTCGAGGCCGGCGTTTATGGTAGTTTTGATTTCATCCAGCCAGTCTGTTGGTAATCTACCACCTGGAGGTGCTACGCCAAGTATGAGAACTTTGGCGTTGACGTTATCCAAAGCCTCTTTTACAGAGGAATATATTGGAATATCCTTCTTAATAAACGGAACTACATCACAAACCCGATTACCAGCAAATTTTCTGTCCACAACTCCAACAACGTTGAAAATTTCGCTGTACAAAATGATACCATGGGCGGTTTTAGCGTTTTTTGTATCGAAGTAATCGTGGGTTATTATCAACCCTGGAGTATCTTGATAATAGTCTTTTAGATTCATCTAACCTCCTCCTTAACCTAATAAGAATTCCTATTTAAACTTCAATTTTATTAGTTATATGCCCTTTCCCAAAATTATGGTCATTTCACTATTCTTGCATGATTCCAATGTATCCACTAAACGTCTCAGTTCAGATTTTCATATGACTATATATTCTTTTCCTTAATAAGTATTTCACTATGCTTTTGGCATTTTCTTTTGACTTCCCCAAATCTTAAGAATTTATCCAACCATTCCCATATCGTGGGTAAGCAAAATCAATATTTTCAGAAAATGGTTTCTATTTTCCCTTTTTTAAGTTTACTCATCACCTAACTTTCTAACCTTTATGTCAACATCATTCAATATAACTGACAGTGTTAATGCGATATTTCCATATAGGACTTTCGCAAGCATATTCGAATATAATGAT
>NZ_AGJL01000093.1 GCF_000243455.1 Methanotorris formicicus Mc-S-70
GTGCTGCAATATTGGAAATTTCTTCGTTAGAAAAAGATTTCCAGTATTAGGACATATTTCGTTAGCTATGAGGGCTTTCTTTATTTTAGAGAAAATTAGAATCGATAAAAAGATTACTTGGTATGAGTTTAGAAGAGAACTAAATCGAATAGCCGTTGGGAATGCCATAATCTCTTTATGTAAAGAAACTGGTTTATTGTTAATCTAAGTATTTAAATGTATTTGCGAAAGTCCTATAATATTTTAGAATATTCTATAGCAAAATATTTGCAGAGCCCATAAATCCCCATTAAGCTAAATAATGTATCAAGATTTGGATACACAGATAGAATATACAAAATTCCAGCAATCAATGCTAATATAATTGCATGATTTGCTACCTTATCAGCTTCATCTTTATTTTTTGCTCCAACTCTCCTTGCTATCCCAGAGCTAATCCCTATACTTAATCCCCAGCTAACTGCATATATACTTATTAATATTGGAAAACTTGCTCCAACAGCCGCTAATGCATCAGCCCCTAATCCAGAAACCCAGATGCTATCAACTAAGCTGTAAATTGATTCAATAAATGTGGCAACAATTATAGGTTTTGATACTTCAATTACAGCTTTTTTTGGGTCATCTAACAATATTTCAATATTTTTCATCCTTTATCACCAAATATAAGAGAGGTAAAAAGGATGAAGAGATTTTGTATTTATAGCGGAGATGATATTTAAAATATTAATGTTAATTTTATAGATTTATTTTTAAAAATTAAAGAATAAACAAAACTTTTATAAATCAAGATTACTTAAAAAATATTATAGATTTTTTAATTTGGTGGGTTTTTATGCATGAGGACATTTGGAATCTGATTAAAGAAACCAATCATAAAACTATCCTATATTCCCATGGAATGAAAAATAGGGTTTTATTGGGCTATCTATTAAAGCTTAGAGATAAATATAACTTTGATTTTGAGGCAGTAACTTTTATTTCAGATAGAAGCCCAAAATGGGTAAGAGAAGAGATAAAATGGATTATGAAAGCAAATGATGTTAAACATAGATTTATTGAATGTGGAAAATGTAGGATAAGCTTAGAAAATAATGAACATGATTATCATGGTAGTTGTGTAGTTTGGGAAGGTATTAAAAACTTTGAAGGAGGAATTGTGGCATTATCTATAGAGAAATATGTTAGAGACAAAGAACGATTTTTAACGTGGTGTAACGATTATAATCTATTTCCTCCTTTTATTCATCTAAATGTCTCAAGAGAAGAGCTTGTTAAAGAGTATGAAAATTTGGATAAAAACCTAATTTCAAGTTGCTATCACGCATGTGTATTCTGCCCTATATTGTATAACTTAGGAAAAGGTTTAATAAAATCAGAAATTTTCTATAAGAGAAAGGTCTTAACTGATAATGAAAGAAAAAATCATGCTCTAAATGAGTTTTATGATGCTATAAAGGAGCAAGATATTGGCAGAATGATTAATTCAGTTAAAATTTATTATAATAAGTATATAAGAGAGCTTGATGAGTTGTATGCCGATTATATAAAGAGTAGAGATGTTAGGGTGTTTGATAAATTGGTTGATAAGTGTAAAGAGTATTCTGGAAGGGTTGGATTGATGGAGTTATTGAAAGTTGTGATAGTAACTTAGTGGGATTTTATTGGAATTTCGAATGTCCTGGACAGGTAAGTTGGGGATTTATTACTGATTGGGAAATAGCACAATTATCAACATATATCAAACAAAAATCTAATGAATTAAACAGAAAATTAGAGTTTATATGGATTCCTTCATTAGGAGGTAGAACAATCCAACAACTTGAAGATTCTGGAGTAAAAAATACTATGAGGTATTTTAACTATGTATTTTGTCAGCCAAATTACTATCAAAGAGATACAATGCAAGATGGTTCAGAATACACTTATGATAAGTTGGTTGAAATTCTAAATTGGATACGGAATGCATCGAGGAATTCATACATCGAATTAGAAGCAGATAATCAAGTTCTTAGTAATCCCAATAAAGTATTAAGAGCATGTGACTATGTCAAAGCACAGAAAGATTCGGTAGTTAGAGATATTTGGCAAAGAAGAGCATATTACTTTGACACAAAAAAGGAAGTCATTGATAGAGTTAGACGTACTTGTCCAGAATGGTAAAATAAATATTCTTTGAATAATAATAAATTTTTTAGGTGGAATAATGATAAAGATAAAAAAAATATCTTATTTTTTTAAGCTTTCTTATATTAATGGCAATTATCTCAGTAAATGCATCAGATAGTAAATGGACGTCTATCCAACCAAGTTCAAAAGGTTGGATTATAATCCATAACAATAACATTTATTTATATAATGGAACTCTTAAAAATATAACTCCAATAAATATTGTCTATCTAAGTAAAACATATACTAATGATGAGATTAATGAACGTTATGGGTATCTCTATTATGTAAATAGTTTTTGCTTAGGAAATAAAACTTATGTTGTATGTAATGCTTGGGATGGATGTCATATGGGTAAATTGGACATTGATAACAGAATCTTATATTTATATGGTGGAGTTCTTGGGCAATACTATAACTTAAAAAGCAATAATAAAGAGGTTTTGGCATGTTTTGATAATAAAGAAGGAATGGGAGCAGAGCCAATATTAATTGAATTAAGATATAACAAATCCTCTAATGAGTTAATATGGATTGGAGATGGTTTTTATGGAGTAAGGGCAGATTTGGAGAAATATTTATTTAATTGTGTAAATAACTCTACAAATTATAAGATTGATGATTTTGTCTTTGCTCCGTTCAGTTTTGACTACAACTCAAAAGATAAATATTGGCTTATATATGTCGATGGCATTTATTTTATATCAAACGAAAACGAATCAGAAGGTTATAAGAATATTTCTGGTTTTGTAAAATATAATGGAACATTTTACGATTTTAAGAGATTTGAGTTAAATAACTCGAAATTGTATTGTTTGTATCTCCCATTTATAAACGGAACAATATCTCCGAACATCATACTAACTAATAGAA
>NZ_AGJL01000094.1 GCF_000243455.1 Methanotorris formicicus Mc-S-70
TTGAATTCAACTGGACTCCAACACATATAAAGAACTACACAATAGTAGCAACAATAGACCCAACAGTTGATGAAAATACATCAAACAACAAATTAGTTAAAATAGTTACAATAACAGAAAGACCTATAGCATTAAACTTAATTTCTTCAACAAACCTAACAAAGACAGATGAAACATTTACAGTCGATATCAAATTAGATAATATAGCCGATAAAAGACCTGCTAAAGGTATCGATGGAATATTGCTATACAACCCAGATGTTTTAAACTGCACAAACTTTGAGTTTTTAGTTAATGCATCTGAAGAATTGAAAAATGTAACTTTCGAGAAAGGAAAGGTAACATTCAGTATAATGGACGGAAACATAACTAAACCAACAACAATAGCAAGAGCTACATTTAAAGCAATTGATATAGGAAAATCTGAGATTATGTTATCAGATGTTAAAGTTTCAGATGCAAATGGATACAAGTTCAACAGTGTGGTTGTAAATTCAGCAGTTACTAAAGTTGAAGGTCCGAACATCAACGTCCAAGTAACTGTTAATGATCCAGCAATCTACAGAATAAACAACTCAATAACTGTAACAGTAACAAACAATGGACATAAAGACATAACAATACCATTTGATGTTAGAGCATATATTAACTCAGAAGAACTTGGAAATGCAACAATAGGTTCATTAAAATCTGGAGAATCAAAAACTGTAACATTCAACTGGACCCCAACTGAATTAAGAAAATACACAATAGTTATAATTGCAGACAGTTCAAACAGCATCAAAGAAGAAGATGAAGATGACAACAAGGTTGTTAAAACTGTAAAAGTTGTAGAGATTCCAGTATTCATAAAGATGTATAAAGCATTAGAAAATGGGAATAGTATAACGGCAAAGATTGAAGTTGGTAACATTAATGAGAAAAGACCTGTTGGGGGATATGACTTAAAGATATTGCTCAAGAACTTAACAGTCGTGGATGTTAAAGCAGTAGGAATAAGCAACTGGAGTGTATCAAACAACACATTATTTGTAAGCGGATACAATATCTCGGAAATAGGTAATTTTGAAGTAGGAGAAATTACATTTAACATAACCAACAGCACATACTCGGCAATAGCAACAGACGTAAAATTATCAGATACAGGAGGACATAAATTCTTAAAGGTTTGTATACAAAATGGAATTATCAATTTAGGAGATATTAAAAAGATTATTAAAATAGATAATGAAACTGAAAAATCAATAAAAGATGTTAATTTAATTATTGGGGATGAATTCAACATAACAAAATTAACGCTTGATACAGAAGATGACATTACAATTCCAATTGTTGGAAAAAATATAACCATTAATAAAACTGTAATTGATACATTAAGAGAAGTAAAAGAGAAAGCAAAAAAGATAAATATCCCAAAAAGCAAAGATGACGTTGATAAAGCAATTAAAGAACTCAACGAAAGTGTTAAACCACTTCTCTTAGTAGGCTTTAATATTACGAAGAAAGAAGTAGAAAAAGAAATAAACAATACCAAAGTTATTTCAAAAGTAAAATTAAAAGTAGAAAATACATCAAACAAAGGATTTGCAATAATTGCTATTCCTATCGGTGATTTTGAAGTTAAAAATGTAACAATAAACAATGGAACAACAAATGTCACATTAAAAGAAAACGACTTTACAAATCCAATGGGTTGGTATGAAGTTAAAAATAAGATTCTAAAGATTACAGTAATCAAAGACCCAGAGATAAGTGTTGTATTAGCAACAACACTACCTACTACTACAGAGACCAATAAAATAACTTCAACAAGAGTAGTCTACACCAATATTGCTGAAGACATCAAATCTCCAGTAATTAAAAGAATCGTATACAACTCAAAACTAATCATCGGTTCAGATGTAGATGGTAACTTATCAGCGAAATACTTAAAAGATACATTCGAAAAAATAGGTAAAGAACTCACTATAACCGATGATTGTATCTTAGTTGGAGGACCAGTAGCAAACCCATTGGTCAAAAAATACATGGACAAATTCCCAGTCGAGATTAACAACACCTATCCAGGTAGAAACAAAGGGGTCATTCAAGCAATAACTCTAAAAGTCAAAATCAGAGAAAACATCTACAGAGATGTAACAGTAATCCTCTTAGCAGGTTCAGACAGATGGGGAACTAAGGCAGCAGTAGAATACTTCAAAACCTTAGATGATATACCAGATGAACCAATATTTGTAGAGTGGAGAGATGGAAAAGCGGTGAAGATTGAGAAACCTTAATTACTTCAAAATAAATAAAAACTCTTTTTTATATTTTTTATGAAAATGACCTAATTCTTTTATTGAATCAAATTTTTTTAGGCATGTTTTATATATTTCATTAGTTAACATTGTGAATATTTTAACTGATAGTGTGATTTAACACTAT
>NZ_AGJL01000095.1 GCF_000243455.1 Methanotorris formicicus Mc-S-70
CCATAATCTCTTTATGTAAAGAAACTGGTTTATTGTTAATCTAAGTATTTAAATGTATTTGCGAAAGTCCTACTATAAACAACTTATTTATATATGTCATGAGTATATTTAAATCTTAAGGTTACTTAAAAATATTAACGACTATTAATTTAAATCTATGGATTAATATTCCAAAAAATAAAAAAAGAAAAAGTTAAGAATTTAAATCATTTTGATTAATTCTTCTGCTGCTTCTCTTGTCTTGTCTCTGTCTCCACCTGCAACGACTAATACATCATGTCCTCCTGCTGCACCTTCAACAACTGCAATTGTTGCTGGGCTGGTGTTGTCGATGCTTACTTTACCTTCATCTACTAATGCTTTTGTTAATTTGTTTACAACAGGTCCTCCAACTAAGATTAAGTTTTTGTCTGCTGTGTCTAATGAGACTTCTGTATCTAATTTTGCAATTGGTGCTGTTATTGGAACTACTTGTTGTGCTGTCCCATTAATTTCTTTTAATTTTATGTCTGCGTTGAATATTGAAACACTTTGTCCTACGTTCAAGGTTTCTTCTTTGCTTAATTCTGCACCAATTCTTAATTCTGGAGCTTCATTTTTTTCACTTGTTCTCTTTATGTATAATCCAGAGTATACTCCAATGCTGGCTTTGTCGTCTTTGTTTTCTAAGTCATCTTTTGTTATTCCATCATCGTTTACATATACTAAAGCAATACCTGCAACAGTACTTGTATCGACATCTCCTGTTTGGAATGTAGAGTCGTTTTTGACCCACCTAATCTCCCAATCATTTGTGTATTCTTCTCCAGCCTGTAAAGCCTTTAAGTCTTTCACGACAATAACTTCCGCATATCCTTTTGTTTGACCGATGTTCTTTAATCCTTTGAATCCTAAAACTGCTACTTTATTATCATCTGTTATTATTTCTCCTGGGTCTGATTCATTTAAATCTATTCTTTTCTCTTTTACAACTTTACCATCTTTTAATATTTGTATTGTAGCTTCTAATGGAGTTCCATCATACATTGCTACAACTTTTACTTCATAACCATCTCCAATATCAACAGAACCCCCTTCAGAGATAATTCCTGAGTATGCAAGGTCTCCTAACACAATTTTATCATCATCTGACTTAACATATACTTTTTCCTTACCTAAGAATGGAATTCTTACCCCTGGTTTTAAAACTTTAAGTGCATTTCCATTATCTCCTGTTAATACTGACAAGTAAGCAAGATCTCCTTTTTTGATTTCTGTTGTATTTGTTGTGAGGTTTGCGTATACATCAGCATATATCATTTCTACAGCATCATAGTCTCCATAACCGTAGTAGTCTTCTGGCATTGCATCTTTAATTTTTTCTAAGACACTTAATTCCTTGGATATATTTATTTTATTTCCTTCAACACTACCTAATGCATTATCCTTGTCAGGAGTTGCTAATATGTAGTTGTCTCCATTACCTAAACCTGAGTATGTCTCAGTTTCTTGTGAAACCTCTGCGTTTATTACAGCACTTCCATCTTTAACTGTTCCTTCTTTGTAGCACATTGAACCTATTTTCGCAGCAATATCTGCTGCTGAAACAACATCCATTGCTGCTGCGTTTGAACCTACAACGATATCGACTGCTGGTTTTCCATCTTCTACAAATTTGAATGATTTAACATCTCCACTAACTTCAACTGCCATTACACCACTTGCTAATGCGCTTGCTACCATTGCCCCTCCAACTGCAATAGCACCAATTTTTTTCAAACTCATTGCCATGTCTTATCACCTATATTGTTTTTGTCTTTGACGATTATACATACTGCATAAGAGGTATATAAATCTTACCATCTGAAACAGTTGTAACAATAGTTTCATCTCATGAAAATATTTATTTTAATTTATTTTTTTGATTTATTGGGAATAGATTGATTAAATTAAAAATAAAAAGGTTGCAAAAATTTACAACTTTTTTAGATAATGGAAAAGTTATTTTAATAGATTTAAATATTTACAAGTTATGTTAAAAAATTATAGTTAGATTGCGAAGGTAGGATACAAAATCACTTAAATTAAAATACGCTCATCTTCAAGTATCATTACCTAACATGATTATAAGTAATTCAGAGAACAATTCGATTTTATAGTTGTATATAAATGTATAGAAGTTTACATATAGGTGGAGATTTTTTCGACTAATGCCTCGATGTTTTCTTAGATAAGGTTTGATTATCGAATGGAAGCATTCGCAGTTATATTCCGTAGAGTATTCCCTCGATGCGTGATTAACTGTTAAATGATTAGAAATCTTTATGTAAACATCTCTC
>NZ_AGJL01000096.1 GCF_000243455.1 Methanotorris formicicus Mc-S-70
TATTCGAATATGCTTGCGAAAGTCCTATTAAATTTATGGAAACAAATTAAGTATTATTAAGGTGATATTTATGGGAATGACATTAGCAGAAAAGATATTGGCAAAAGCATCAGGAAAAAAGGAAGTTTCTCCAGGAGATATTGTAATGGCAAAAATAGAAACTGCTATGGTTCATGACATTACCGGACCTTTAACAGTAAATACCCTAAAAAAAGAGGGAATTGAAAAAGTTTGGGATAACGAAAAAATAGTTATCCTATTTGACCACCAAGTTCCAGCAGATAGTATAAACGCAGCAGAAAATCACATATTAATGAGAAAATTTGTAAAGGAACAGAATATAAAGCACTTCTATGATATAAGAGAGGGAGTTTGCCATCAAGTTTTACCAGAGAAAGGGCACGTAGTCCCAGGAACTGTTTTGGTTGGAGCAGATTCCCACACATGTACACACGGGGCATTTGGAGCATTTGCAACAGGTATAGGAAGTACTGATATGGCTGCGGTGTTTGCAACTGGTGAATTGTGGTTTAAAGTTCCAGAAACACTCTACTTCAACATAACTGGTGAGTTAAAACCTTATGTAATGTCAAAGGATGTCATATTACACATAATTGGAAAAGTTGGGGCAGATGGAGCAACATACAAAGCATGTCAGTTTGGTGGGGAAACTGTCAAAAACATGTCAATATCTTCAAGAATGACAATGACAAACATGGCTATTGAGATGGGAGGTAAAACAGGACTGATAGAGCCAGATGAAAAAACCATCCAATATGTCAAAAATGCAATGAAGAAACATGGAACAGAGAGAACATTTGAAATTATTAAGGCAGATGAAGATGCGGAGTATGAAGAAGTATTTGAGATTGAGGTTAATGACTTAGAGCCGATGATTGCATGTCCACACAATGTAGATAATGTTAAGGCAGTTAGAGAAGTTGCAGGAACACCAATTGACCAGGTGTTTATTGGTTCCTGTACAAATGGAAGATTAGAGGATTTAAGAATTGCAATTGAAATTATTGAGAAGCATGGTGGAATATCTGATGATATAAGGGTTGTTGTAACTCCTGCATCAAGAGAAGTTATGTTAAAGGCAATGGAAGAAGGAATAATCCAAAAGTTCTACAAGTATGAATGTGTTGTTACAAACCCATCATGTTCAGCATGTATGGGGGCATTGTATGGAATCTTAGGTCCTGGAGAGGTTGGAGTTGCAACATCAAACAGAAACTTCAGGGGTAGAGAAGGTTCTCTCGATTCAGAGGTTTACTTAGTAAGTCCTGCAACTGCTGCTGCATGTGCGGTTAAAGGAGAAATTACCGACCCAAGAGATTTATAAAACCTTATTTTAATATTTATTTAATTTTTTTATTTTGGTGATACTATGAAAAAAATAATTGAAAGTAAAGGATTAACTCCAATGTTGAGGGAATTTAGGGACATAATTAAAAATAACAACTGTAAAAAGGTTGTTTTTGTTGGTTCAAGAGGCGTTTGTTTGCCTTTTGTTGAGTTGTGTGCTTATACGGTAAGGGATTTAGAGGAACTTTATTTTATTCCAGATGTTGATTTGGAAAATGCAAAAAAGTTAATTTTGAAAGATGTTGGTATGCAGTGCGGAGAAACTGCAAGATTTGATGATGTTGATGCAGTGGTTTTATTTGGTGGATTGGCAATGCCAAAAATAGGGGTGGATGTTGAAGAAGTTAAAGATTTATTAGATAGATTAAATCCAAAACTTGTTGTAGGAGTTTGTTTTATGAGTGTTTTTCAAAAATCTGGATGGATTGAAGAGATTGAGTTTGATTATTTAATTGATGGAAGTATTAAAGTTGAGGTCTTTAAAAGATAATTTTTATACCTCTGAGCGAAGCGAAGAGGTATCAGTGCGGGATGAAACGACGCGGCGTTTCAGTTTGATTATTTAATTGATGGTAGCATAGAAGTTAGCGTATTCAAAAAATAAAATAATAAATTACTGATAGTGTGATTTAACACTATTAAAATTAAGACCAAAAAATAGAAATAGGTAGTACTTAAATAACTCGTTAAAAAACGGTGAAACCTCCATGCTAGCAGCACTTAATAATATACTCACTAATTCTATAAATAGTTTAGGATTTAACTGTTCGGAGGAGTTATCTAAGTTCGCACAAGTTAGAACACTAACGCCAATAAAAACTATCAAAGCATTTTCAGAGTATGTCTCGGGAATTCACAGAACGACTATCGTTAAAAACCTACAAAAACTATCAGAAAATGAGTTTTGTTTGTATAC
>NZ_AGJL01000097.1 GCF_000243455.1 Methanotorris formicicus Mc-S-70
GATGTTTTCTAAGCATATTCACGCTGTAAGCAAGAAAGGGCTGAGTGTTAAGCTCTTACTCTTCACAATCGCTTATAATCTTAAAGTGTTAGATGAAGTTAATTCAATTAAATAAATATTTAAATTTGTGATGGGAATTACGGTTTTACTATATGTGGTCGAAAACATAATGATAAAAATAGTGTATCCCCCCTTCCCTATCTCCGAGCGAAGCGAGGAGAGTAATGAAATCAAAACCGAAGGTTTTGAGCAATGAAAACCTATAGGTTTTCATCTAATCCGAAGGATTTCATCTGAATTCATCACCGCCCTAAGGCAGAGTTTCTTAGCGACAACAAATGGTAAAGATATTTAAAGTTTATTATTCTTATTTTTTATTTTTGGATTTTTCCATCTCCATAATCCTTCTATCCATTTTTCATCATATCCAACCTTTTTAGCCCATTTCTTTAAAAATTCCTCCCATTTCTCCCACAATTCAGGATATTCTCTCTTAACCTTATCGATTTCCCCCAATTCCATAGCAGGACATACGTAGCATCCAACCCTATCAAACCCCTTCTCATACATCTTGTTGTATGGAGCATTATTTTTAAACAGATAGAGCCAAACATGCATAGCACTCCAATTGTGGATTGGCATTGCATTTATTTGCTTTGGAATGTTTGGATTTTTTTGGATTCTTGGTTTCTTTGCCCTATTAAATGACTCATACTTCCTCAATCCAACAAAAGTTAGTGTTCCATTTGGATAGTGTTTATCAATTAATCTTTTTAGGGGCTTTAATTTGCAAATCTCACTGCACCACCTATAATCTCTTCCAGGAGGGCCATATTCCTCCAACTTTTCCCAAAACTCATTAGATTCCTCTTTTATTAATCTTATGTTGTAGGTTTTCTGCACAATATCAACATTTTTTAAGGTCTCTTCAAACTCCAATCCCGTATCTGTAAATAGGACATTAAACTCCTCTCTATCAAATGCCTTCAATGCCAACAATAAAACGGTTAAACTATCTTTTCCACCAGAATATGCAACAGTTATTGGTAGATTCATCTTCTTTGCAGTATTTCTCATAAATCCAACTGAATTCTCCTCGAATCTTCTTATTACATCCTCATTTGCTTTAACCATATCCTTAAACAATCCTCTTAAATTCTTTTTAGATGTTTTTAATTTATATGCCTTTTTTGGCTCCTCCGCATGTCTAACTTTCACAACCACACCTTTTTCTGCCTTTAAAATTTCCCCATAATCCATCTTTGCTCTACCAACTGCTACAACATCCTCATCTTTTCCATTTATTTTTTTGAGAACGATAACTTCATCACCCTTTTTAATTCCCTCAGATGCATAAATTACACCAGGTCTCAAAACAGATGAACTCTTATCTAAAAGGTAGGGAATAACATCTTCTTTTATAACAACGATCTTCTTATAACCATTAGCATTTACTATCCTCCTTGCTCCTTCAAGTTTGGGTATTATTTTCCATCCATTGTCGTATTTTAGGTTAGCAACAACTTGTCCATCAATGATAATTTCTTGCATATCTTCATTTCCCGGGAGTTTGTTCATCAAAACAATTCTACCCTTTAAAATATCCTTATTAGTTCCAAACTGTTCTTTAATTAAATTTTCTATAAATTCTATTTCCTTTTCAAATGCCGGTCTCGCATCCCCTGGAGGGGTTAATTCAACCTTAACAGGTTCATTTCTACATATATTGCAAACCTTATCCAAAACTGGTAAGTTGCAGTGATGACACCATTTTAAATGCATCTTTCCCAATATTGTTCTCATCCTATCCCTCACATACCATAAAAATAAAAAATAATCAATAACTGATAGTGTGATTTAACAATATTAACTTTAAAACCAAAAATAGAATATGTAGTGCTTGAATAACTCGTTAAAAAACGGTGCATCTCCTATGCTAGCAGCACTTAATAGTATACTCACTAATTCTATAAATAGTTTAGGATTTAACTGTTCGGAGGAGTTATCTAAGTTCGCACAAGTTAGAACACTAACGCCAATAAAAACTATCAAAGCATTTTCAGAGTATGTCTCGGGAATTCACAGAACGACTATCGTTAGAAACCTACAAAAACTATCAGAAAATGAGTTTTGTTTGTATACTCAACTATCCAACCTTCCCGATATTTTTGATGACAATAGATTTAAATACACTGCAATAATCGATTCAACGCTACTAAGGAGATGGAGTAAAAAGGTTTATGGTTGCAATATTCGATATAACTACAT
>NZ_AGJL01000098.1 GCF_000243455.1 Methanotorris formicicus Mc-S-70
AGCGTAAAAATTTAGAGTATAAATAAATTTTAGCAAAATTCGCAAACAACTATAGTTTGCTATGTCTTTCGATGTAGTTATATCGAATATTGCATCCATAAACTTTTTCACTCCATCTCCTTAGTAGCGTTGAATCGATTATTGCAGTGTATTTAAATCTATTGTCATCAAAAATATTGGGAAGGTTAGATAGTTGAGCATATAAACAAAACTCGTCTTCAGAGAGTTTTTGTAGGTTTTTAACGATAGTTGTTCTGTGAATTCCAAAAATATCCTCTGAAAATGCTTTGATAGTTTTTATTGGCGTTAGTGTTCTAACCTCTGCGAACTGGATAACTCCTCTGAACAGTTAAATCTTAAACTATTTATAGAATTAGTGAGTATATTATTAAGTGCTGCTAGCATAGGAGATGCACCGTTTTTTAACGAGTTATTTAAGTACTACCTATTTCTATTTTTTGGTTTTAATTTTAATAGTGTTAAATCACACTATCAGATAATAAGACATAATTTATGTCTTTAATTTTATTTACGATTGTTATAACATAAACAACCACGGCAACATAAACCTGCAAACAACTATAAATATCACTTATATGCATAGATGATAAAAATGTTTAATGTATTTGGAGGGATTTATATGGCTATTAAAATTAGCGATATATTGGGCAAGCAGATCTACACCATGACCGCGAGGTATGTAGGCAAAGTGTATGATGCCATCCTCGACACGGAAAAATCCGCAATTAGCGGAATTGTAGTATCTGATGTATCAAACGGTTGTTTAAAAGAGTTGGTTGGAAATGTTGACAAAAAAATAGTACTTCCCTACAACTTAGTCACAGCAATAGGTAACATAGTATTGATGAAACCTCCAGCAAAAGTATTGGTTAAAACATCTGAAACTGAAAAAAGCAAAATTTCAAAATAAAATTTATTTTTAGCTTTTTTTATGGTTGTTTTTAGCAAATTTAAAAATAGATATAGTGATATGATGTTAAAAATAGGTATTGTAGGTTGTGGAGCAATAGCATCATTTATATCAAAGATGGTTGTGAAAAAAAAGATAAATGCAAAGATAGTGGCATATTACGATAAAAATATACACAAGGCGGAAAAATTAAGTAAAATTACAAATGCAGAAGTTTGTAGTAGCGTAGATAATCTTGTTGAGAAAGATATTGATTTGGTTGTTGAGGCGGCATCAGTTAAGGCAGTTGAAGAGATCGCCATCAAGGCACTATCAAATAACAAGGATATCTTAATTATGAGCGTAGGTGCTTTTGTGGATAAGGAGTTGTTTTTAAAACTCTACAACCTTGCAAAGGAAAAAGGTAGAAAGATATATCTACCCTCTGGTGCTGTTGCAGGAATTGATGCCATTAAATCTCTCGCACTTGGAAAAATAGAGGAGGTTATTTTAAAAACAACAAAACCTGTTGAGGGTTTAAAGGAGGCATTAGAAAATAAAGGAGTTGATCCCAATAAAATAAAAGAACCAACTGTTGTTTTTGAAGGAGATGTCTTTGATGCAATAAAACAGTTTCCATCAAACATAAACGTGTCAGTTATGCTCTCTATAGCATCAGAATTTCCAGCAAAGGTTGTAATAATTGCAGATCCAAAGATAAAAACAAACAATCATGAGATTTTTGTTAAGAGTTCCATAGGAACATTAAAAGTTCTTGTTAAAAACGTTCCATGTGAAGAAAATCCAAAAACTTCTGCACTCGCCGCCTATTCAGCAATTAGAATCATAAAAGATATTTCTGAGCCAATTGAAATAGGAACTTAACTAAAATTTGGATATCAATTTATCTTTTTTAGCAATTAAATACGTGGTACTATGGAAAATATTGAAGAATTGGATATTAGTAAATACACAATAATAGATTTAGATGCGTTAAAGACAAAAACCTGCAAATGCCTATTTTGCAATAAAGAATTTAAATGTGTTGGAAAAAAAGTGATGTGCCCTTATTGCAAGAGAATAATAAATCTGAAATGACCTCCATTTTTATCATAATATATCATTTTATTACACCTAAAGCCACTTTGCAGAATACGGGAAAAAATACTTTTTAATTTGAAATAACTCAAAATAGGATAGGAATTTAGATATTAACTTAACTGACAGTGTGATTACGAGAATCCTTTCTTTATTAGTTCTTTACTACACTCTTTAATCACTTCATAGAATGATAATCCATATTGTGGCTTAAAT
>NZ_AGJL01000099.1 GCF_000243455.1 Methanotorris formicicus Mc-S-70
CTTTGATAGTTTTTATTGGCGTTAGTGTTCTAACTTGTGCGAACTTAGATAACTCCTCCGAACAGTTAAATCCTAAACTATTTATAGAATTAGTGAGTATACTATTAAGTGCTGTTAGCATAGGAGATGCTACCGTTTTTTAACGAGTTATTCAAGCACTACATATTTCTATTTTTGGTTTTAAAGTTAATATTGTTAAATCACACTATCAGAAGGTTTAAACTCATTCTATATTGAGCCATCTGTTGGAGGGGATGTCATAAGAAATCCAGAGGCATTACCAACTGGAAGGAACATCTATGCATTTGACCCTCTAAAAATCCCAACAGAATCTGCCGTTGAAAGAGGAAAATATATCGCCAAAAAAACCATTGAAGAATATTTAAAGAAACATAACAAATATCCTGAATCTGTTGGTGTAGTTCTTTGGGGATTTGAGACAGCAAAAACTTATGGAGAGACAATTGCCCAAATCTTGGAATACATTGGAGTTAAAAGTTATTCATAAAACCCCTTGGGAGAAGGAACTTGAAATAATCCCACTTGAAGAACTTGGAAGGCCAAGGATTGATGTTGTTGTTACGATTTGTGGTTTCTTTAGGGAGATGTTTCCAAATGTTATGGAATTACTTGATAAGGCATTTAGAATGGTTGCAGAACTTGATGAGCCAGAGGATATGAATTTTATTAAAAAGCATGTAAAAGAGATGGCCAATTATGGAGATTTGGCAAAGGCTAGGATTTTCGGCCCAACAGCAACAGAATACAACACAAAGGTTTTACAACTTGTTGAAGATAGTGCTTGGAATGATGAGAATGATTTGGCAGAGACATACATATCCTCAATGAGTTATGCATACACAAAGGGATATTATTCAAAAGAAGCAAGAGGGGTTTTTGAAAATTTATTGAAGAGTGTTGAACTTGTTTCACAAGTTAGGGACTGCCACGACTATGATATAACTGATTTAGACCACTACTATGAGTTCTTTGGAGGTTTATCAAAATCCGTTGAAATTTTGAGAGGAGAGAAACCAGAAATGCTCATAGCAGATACTACAAAGGAAGTTGTGAAAGTTGAAAATATCAAAGATTCAATAGAGGGGGGAACGATAACAAGAACTTTAAATCCAAAATGGATTAATGAAATGCTTAAACATGAATTCCATGGAGCCCAGAAGATTGCTGAAAGAATTGAGAACCTTCTCGGGTTATCTGCAACAACCAATGCCGTTGAAAATTGGGTTTGGGATAGAGTTGCTGAGAGATTTGTGTTTGATGAGGAAATTTTTGAGAAGTTGAGGGAAAATAACATCTATGCAACCAAGGAAATCCTTGAAAGACTTATAGAAGCGGAGAGGAGGGGACATTGGAAAACAGGTGAGGAAATGATTGACAAAATAATCAAGAAATATCTTGAATTGGAAGGAATGTTGGAGGATGACCCCTGATATTATTTGGGATGACGTATAGTTGTTTGCGAATTTTATTAAAATTTATATATACTCCGAAATTCTTAAATGGCTTAGGACTTTCGCAAATACATTTAAATACTTAGATTAACAATAAACCAGTTTCTTTACATAAAGAGATTATGGCATTCCCAACGGCTATTCGATTTAGTTCTCTTCTAAACTCATACCAAGTAATCTTTTTATCGATTCTAATTTTCTCTAAAATAAAGAAAGCCCTCATAGCTAACGAAATATGACCTAATACTGGAAATCTTTTTCTAACGAAGAAATTTCCAATATTGCAGCACTGTTTAACTCCTCTGTGGAACTCTTCGATTCTCCAAGAGGCGTTTTTGACCTCTTGAAATTCTCCGAAACTCATAAATAGGTTATTCGTTATATAATATACTGCCTTTCCGTTTCTGGAAAGGCAGAAGAGTTTGACATATCCTACTTTCCTTAGATAAACGATTAATCCACTTTCAGGAATTTCTCCAAGTTCTTTAATCGAAATCCACTCACCGTTTTTGGAGAGGTTTATCTTCCTGTTCCTTTTAATTCTGCAGAGGTAAAATAAACCTAACTTATCGATAAGTTTTAAGTTTCTTTGCTCGAATACCAACTATCGAAGCAGATATATCGAATATTAAATCCCCTTTCAACTAAAGAGAGTATTATTTCCCTACATAAATCATTCTTCGTCTTTCCATCCCTTGGTCTATCATAAACTCTAAATCGATTG
>NZ_AGJL01000100.1 GCF_000243455.1 Methanotorris formicicus Mc-S-70
AGGATTCTCGTAATCACACTGTCAGTAATTGAAGTATATTTATTTTTAGATTCAAATTTCTTTTAAGGGAAATTTACATATCAACCTTGAATTTCCCTTAATAAAAACTTGAAAGTTCAAAATTGGGAGTAAGAGTTTTTAATGCATTTTTTACAATGGCTTTATATCCACATACTAACATCTGGAAGTATAACAATGATAATGATAACCAAATACTACAACATTATAGAGAGAATTAATCCTTAGCCAAATACTTTTTATCAAACTTAACAGCCCAAAGATAAAACATAAGGGTAATTCCAAAAATAAAAATTGCTAAGCCAATAAACCCAATGTAAAAGTTGTTAATCCCCATAAACACCAACCCCTTCTTTTTACTTACTTATAAACTATATCAGTTATTGGATATAATCTTATTATTCCAACGGGATTAAAGCAACAATATGTCCATTTCATAATGTAATCTTTTTAAATTATAGTGTTTTTCATAACTTTTTGGAAAGAGGTATATAACGCTTATTAGCAAATAATATCGATAAAAAATTTAAAAGAGGTTGTATGCTATAGTCATGAGAAAGAAAATTGATGAACCAGAACGATTGAAGAGATTTATCGAGAACAAACATATCAAAAGTGAGGAGTTTAGGGCATTAGTATTATTGTTAGTTGATAAATATAAAGATGTCGATGAAGTTTCGAAGATTACAGGCGTTCCATCAAACACCATATACAATTGGATTAACGAATGGAATGAAAAAAGAAAATTCTTTAACGCCAAATAACGGAAAAAACGGAGGAAGACCGAAAAAATTATCTAACGAGGAAATAAACAATCTTAAATCGATTTTATCAGCAAAGATTATTGGAGAACAGAAGAAATCTATGAAATAATAAAAAAGGAATTTGGAAAAGACATTTCAATCCCTACAATACATCGATATATGAGAAGGTTAGGTTATTCCCTAAAAAAACCCATACTATCGACTATCGAAGACCTGAAAACGCAGAAGAGATATTTATCGAAAATCTTAAAAATGTGGCTGGTAAAATCGTATCAAAAGGTATTTCATTAGAAAACATAGCGATTGGATTTCTTGATGAAACATATATTCAAACAAATCCTAATACGGTTAGATTTTGACTAAACTCAAAAAATTCGTTAAAAAAGTGAATAGTGATAAAACGAGAAAAAGTTTACTCGGATTTTATGCGTTAATAGGAAACGATGTATGCATTGAAATGGAAAATTCGAAAAAACAAGAAATCTACAAAGCCATAAAGAAAATAAGAAAAGCAAATTCTGAATACGATGCAGTTATTGTTGTTTTGGATAACCTCCCATCTCACAAATCGAAGATAGTTAAAGAATTAGCAGAGGAGTTGGATGTGTTTTTAGTTTATCTTCCTCCATATAGTCCCGATTTGAATCCAATAGAGTTCATATGGAAGTGCTTAAAAAGATTCATCTCGAAATTATCCGTCTTAGACATAAACGAGATTGTAAATCGATGTATATGTGAATTCTACAAGCTAAGTTCGAATTTAAGTTATTCAGATAAATTTATAAACAATATTCTCAAAAATACAGGTTTAAAATCGTTTTCCAAAATGTTTTGAAATTCAACTATAATTTGGTTCTTTATTAATTGGAACAACTATGTTAGGTTATGTTTTTAATAAAATTATAGTTAAAAATAAAAATGTCATAAAGAAGGAAACTTTATATATCCCCTATTCAATATTCTAATTGAACTTTTATCCATTATGTTTTTTCTTTAGTTTTTGTTGCATAACCTTTCATTTTATTTTAAATAGGACTTTCGCAAATACATTTAAATACTTAGATTAACAATAAACCAGTTTCTTTACATAAAGAGATTATGGCATTCCCAACGGCTATTCGATTTAGTTCTCTTCTAAACTCATACCAAGTAATCTTTTATCGATTCTAATTTTCTCTAAAATAAAGAAAGCCCTCATAGCTAACGAAATATGTCCTAATACTGGAAATCTTTTTCTAACGAAGAAATTTCCAATATTGCAGCACTGTTTAACTCTCTGTGGAACTCTTCGATTCTCC
>NZ_AGJL01000101.1 GCF_000243455.1 Methanotorris formicicus Mc-S-70
TCATTCCAAGAATTCGATTTATGGTATCGTGAGATACGTTTATTCCGAAAATAGCGTAATGTTTTAGATAGTTCTATACACGAATTAAACTCTGACAATAGAAGAAAGAGCATATAAACAATTGCATTCGCTTTTTTGAGAATATTCTCACCATAAACAATTTTTATTCGAAAAATAGTAAAATGTTGTGGTAGAAATATCTTATCATAAATGCTATATCATTATATTCGAATATGCTTGCGAAAGTCCTATTTTAATTAACAGACACATAATACATCTTTGTTTTTATATGGTGAAAAATGAATTCTTATGAAAAATTAATAAAAAATCATGGTTAAAAATGTATGGTTTTCTCTGGAATTATAAAGAATATGGACTTTAAATTGATGTTGCTAAACACGTCCAAATTTGTGTGTTAATGTAAGAACTGATGCATCAGATACAGGGGACAATATTGGCTTTTTATAGCATTCTACTACAGAACATGCTCTAAATTACGTCTGAATGTTTACACAATAAACATTATGCCTTTTGCGATAATCATGAAATAGGGATTAAAAGGGGATGATAGTAATGAAAGTTAAAGAAATCATGAATAAGGATTTTATAGAATTCTCTCCAAATGATATTGGGGGAGAAGTTGTACAGACACTCTACAAAAAAAGAAAAAACTACGCCCCAGTTTTAGAAGATGGAAAACTTGTGGGGTGGTTAACATCTCTTGATTTACTTGCAGGATGTAAGCATTCAAAAATTGAAGATTTAATGCTGTTTATTGATGAAATAAAAGTTTTAAATGAAAATGATGCGTTAACGGGGGAGATTATCGAAGAGATGATTAAAAATGAAGATATTGCATATCCTGTTACCAATGATAATGATGAAGTTGTTGGAACATTGAGTGTTTTTGATTTGTTAAAATTTTATAAAAAGTAATTTATATTTCTTAAAATTTCTTTTAATTTTTTCGAAATTCGTCTATTTTTTTTTAAATTTATGCGAAAAAAACACAGATAAGGTTATTATTCACTTTGCCCCATTGATTAAGTGTATAGTTATTTGCGAAATTTCTTTCATATATTTAATTATATAAAATTTCTAAAAGAAAGATAAACTAACCTTGAATTTTCCAAAATATTCTATGCTTTTAATTCCATTGATGGTTATGCTACTTACAACACAAACAACTATATAAAATTTTTGCAAACGGATATAATTAGGTGAGATAAGGATTTGAAGGTGAGATATTGCATATCCAACTAAAATTAGATAAGGAAATGATTGAGATTTTTAAAGGGATTATGGTAGATAAAGGGGATGATTTACCAGATGATGAAGAATTGGTCAATGATGTGGTTGAGCATTTAAAAAAGGGGTTTGATAAAGAAAAAATGACATTTGACGAAAAAAATACACTGACAGAAAAATTAAGGGGCATATTCCATTGGAACTTTTTAGAGTTATGTCATACATAGCAATAAAAAAAATTAAAGAGAAGGGTTCTGAAATAACTTTGTATGAGATTGGGTATGAATTTGGAAAGTTTTTAAAGCCAAAAAACATTAGGGAATTAAAAACATTTTTTAGAAAAAACAATTTGGGAATTTTAGAGATTGAAAGTAGAAAACCGTTTATTTTGAAAGTAAGGGAATGTGCAATGTGTGGTGGTTTGGAGATTAACGAGCCAATTTGTTACTTTGATGCTGGATTACTTGCGGGAGCCTTGGAATGCATATTAAATAAAACTGTTGTAGTTGATGAAATAAAATGTATGGGCCAAGGGTATGATGCCTGTTACTTTAAGATTGGGGTTGTAAATAATAACCCCACTATTTCCGAATATTGAACTATATTCCATACGCTCATCTTCACTTACAATTACATATATAAATAATAATCGCAATATATAATTTTATGAGCGTCGAAGTATATAAGTTATTCATACCAAAGGATGAGGAGTGTATTGCAATTATAAGGGAGATTAGATGGAGTGATAGGTATATTTGCCCATATTGTGGTTCGAAAGATGTTGTTTTAAAAGGCAAA
>NZ_AGJL01000102.1 GCF_000243455.1 Methanotorris formicicus Mc-S-70
TTTTCTTTCTCATGACTATAGCATACAACCTCTTTTAAATTTTTTATCGATATTATTTGCTAATAAGCGTTATATACCTCTTTCCAAAAAGTTATGAAAAACACTAAAATTTATCCAAAACAAAAACAAAAAGTGAAACAATGAAACCTGTTGATATAAATAGGGTAGATAACGAGGAAGGAATAAAAAGATTAAAAAAAATGGGATGGTATGGGGTAGTTTATACTCAATATCATGATGAACTTGATGAAGAGAAGTTAAATAAGGTTATTGAATTTGGGGAAGATTGTGGTTTAAAGGTTTATAGTGGTATAAAGATAAGAACACAATCATCAAAAGAACTTAGGAATTTGGTGAGCAAATATAGGAATAAATTTCATCTTGTTTTAGTTGAGGGAGGGATTGAGAAGATAAATAGAAGTGCTTTGGAGATGCATGATGTTGATGTCCTATCAACACCTGAATTAAAAAGGAAGGATAGTGGTATAGATCATGTCCTTGCGAGGTTGGCAAGTGTGCATAGGGTTGCAATAGAGTTGAATTTTAATGAGGCGTTAATGGCAAAAAATTACGAAAGAGCGAGAATTTTAATGGCGTTTAGAAGGAATTTGAAATTGGCAGAAAAGTTCGATGCCCCTGTTGTAATCTCAAGCGATGCAAATAATATCTACTCATTAAAATCCCCACATGATTTGAGATCTTTTTTAAATACGTTAGTGAAGCCAGAATATGCAAAAAGAATAATTGAAACAACGTATAAAATAGCAGAGTATAGGGCATATTTAAAAAAGAAGAATGTTATTAGATTTGGTGTAGAAATTGTCGCTGATGAATGATATTTTCAAAAACTATAAAACAATGATTTTATAAAAAATACATCTGCAAAAAATTAACCCCAAAATATAATTTAGGATGATGGGCATGGAAACATCAAAGAAAATACTGTATACTATAATCTTTGTTTTTTTATTGATTTTTTCATATTCTTTTGCGATTATGAAAATTGAGAACTTATCATTTTTGGATGCACTTTATTTTAGTATAATCACCATCACAACAACTGGCTACGGAGACTACACACCAACAACGTATGAGGGAAGGATACTAACGATAATTTATCTGTTCTTTGGTATTGGAATCGTTATGTACCTATTTGGGATTATTGCCCAATTTATTATTGAGGGAGAATTTAAGAACTTAGTGAGGATGAGAAAAATGGAAAATAGGATTAAAGAGTTAAAGAACCATTATATAATTTGTGGATTCGGAAGAACTGGAAAGATTGTTGTAAATAAATTCAAAGAAGATGATATTCCCTTTATCGTTATTGACATAAACAAAGAAATCCTAAAAGAGGAACTTGATAAAGACCCAAACTTCAACTTTATTGTTGGAGACGCAAGAAGGGATGAAACACTTAAAAGAGCGAAGATAAAAAGTGCAAGAGGTCTCATAGCAACACTTCCAACTGATGCAGATAATGTTTTTATAACGCTCTCTGCAAAAGGACTAAATCCAGAAATAAAGGTTGTGGCTAAGGCAGATGAAGAAGAGGCAATTAAAAAACTAAAAAGAGCCGGAGCAGATAAAGTTGTCTCCCCGTACATGATTGGTGGACTAAGAATGGCGGAAGTTGCTGTAAGACCAGGTATTTTGGATTTCGTCTCAACATTTATCAATATAGCAAAGTATGAGTATGGGGAGGATATTGAGTTGAAGAAATTTGTTGTTGAAGAAAGTTCTGAGGTTGATGGCAAGTCTTTATGCGACTCTCAAATAAGAAAGGCTTCAGGAGTTACGGTTTTGGGCATAAGAAAAGGTGATAGGATGATTATAAATCCATCTCCGAATATTGTAATTAATGCAGGCGATGAAATCTACGCCTTTGGCTCAGATAAACAATTAAAATATTTGGAAAATATGGTAAAAAAACAATAAGTTGCATTTAGGCAAATATAATATTTAAGAATTTGGATATATAAATAAATTTTAATAAAATTCGCAAACAACCATATATTGAA
>NZ_AGJL01000103.1 GCF_000243455.1 Methanotorris formicicus Mc-S-70
TATTTAAATTTGTGATGGGAATTACGGTCAATATATTTGTAATTTTTTTCCAACATCCGAGAGTTCAAAAGTTGTGTATATTTCTATGTTACCATTCTTTTCATTTTTTGTTGTAATAGGAATGTAAAAAGCATTTTTAATTTTTAAGATAAACCTCTTATTGATTTCTTTTACATCATTAATAACATTGTAAAAAATATCATATTTTTTAAAAATATACGAATTTTCTAAAATAATTTTGTAAATCTTATATATCTTATCAGAAAAATCATAATCTTCTAAATTATTTTTATGGATTTCCTTCAATATTTGATTAAGCGTATTCATCATACTATTAAATATAAATCTATATCTATTACCTCCCTTAATAATCTTTTCTATAAAATTATACTCGCCATCTGGATTATATGCAGTTTCAAGAAGTTTGTTTAATAGCTCTGAGTAATCTAAGTCATTGGTTGTTATATTTGGTATAGTCATTATAGCCATTTCTTTAAATGCATCATAACACCATCTAATATTCCAATCGTTAGATAATCCACCATCTAATTTTCTAATTTCTTCTTTGAATAAATCCCCCACGTATTCAATTATATTTTTTGTAATTTCAGATTTAGAACCTTCTCTTTCTTCATCCTCAGCAATTAACATATAATTTTTATAAATTTTCATTATTGTATTTATCTCCCAATAAATATCCGCACTATTATTTATTTTTACTTTTGCAGATTTATAAAGTGTCTCTATTGAAGTTTTTAAAACTTCACATCCATAAGGAACATTTATTTTATTGTATTTTATAATATCTAATCCCAACAACCCAATTATTGTCGTGATATTGTTAATAAATCTAATATTGTTGTTTCCAGAAGTTTCTCTATTATACAGTTTGTTAAAACTACGTTCTAATCCCTTAATACCATAAATAACAGCATCCATTTCCTCTAATTCGATAAATTTCCTAATAATTTTATAGGCACTATATATTTTCCTGTCGTCTAAATTTTTGTTTGAATTGTTATATAACACTATTTCAATACATTTATCGGGTTTTAAATAATCGATAACTCTCGATAAATAGAAAAATAGCCCAATAAAACATGACAAAGTTAATATTATAAAAAATATTATCTCATTAGTAGTATTGTTGGTCAATGGAAAAAGAATGCAAATTATAAAGACCATAATCACGAATATGTTCCAAATTAGATAGCCCTTAAATATTTTATCTTTAAAGAATATATCCATCAATACATATCCTCTTTCTCCAGAAACATGTTGAATAATTATAGCACTAATTGTAATGACAATACCAAATACTGTACCAATAACCGAAACTACCGTAGTTAAATAAGATTCTAAATTGTTACTTACTTTATTATTAACAATATAGCTCGATAACAAAGTATATAAATGAAAATAATCTATTAACAAATATCCCAAATACAAAAGAAAAATAAAGAATAATTGTAACAGACCTACAAAATACAAATATTCTCTAATTACATTCCATATTATGAATCCTGTTCTCACAACGACATTCTTTTTAATAATTTCTATCTTTTGATTAAAATTTTTTGTATTTTTACTGATAGTGTGATTTAACACTATTAAAATTAAGACCAAAAAATAGAAATAGGTAGTACTTAAATAACTCGTTAAAAAACGGTGCATCTCCTATGCTAGCAGCACTTAATAGTATACTCACTAATTCTATAAATAGTTTAGGATTTAACTGTTCGGAGGAGTTATCTAAGTTCGCACAAGTTAGAACGCTAACGCCGATAAAAACTATCAAAGCATTTTCAGAGTATGTCTCGGGAATTTCACAGAACGACTATCGTTAAAAACCTACAAAACTATCAGAAAATGAGTTTTGTTTGTATACTCAACTATCCAACCTTCCCGATATTTTTGATGACAATAGATTTAAATACACTGCAATAATCGATTCAACGCTACTAAGGGAGATGGGAGTAAAAAAGGTTNTGGTTGCATATTCGATATAACTACATCG
>NZ_AGJL01000104.1 GCF_000243455.1 Methanotorris formicicus Mc-S-70
GTTGCGATGTTTTCTAAGCATATTCACGCTGTAAGCAAGAAAGGGCTGAGTGTTAAGCTCTTACTCTTCACAATCGCTTATAATCTTAAAGTGTTAGATGAAGTTAATTCAATTAAATAAATATTTAAATTTGTGATGGGAATTACGGTATTAATAACTAAATGGTGATAAAATGAAAGTTATCGAAGGTGGCGTCTGTGCACCAAAAGGATTTAAAGCAAATGGAGTAAAAGAAGGAAAATATGGCGTTGCATTAATAGTTTCAGAAAAAGAGGCGGTTGCAAGTGGGGTTTTTACAACAAATAAGGTTGTTGCACACCCTGTTGTATTATCAAAAGAAATCTTAAAGAACAATGACAAAATAAAAGCAATCGTGGCAAATAGTGGTAATGCAAACTGCTTTACAAAAAACGGTATGGAAGATGCAAAAGAAATGATAAGAGAAACTGCAAAACTTCTCAATATTAAAGAAAATGAAATATTAATTGCTTCAACAGGAGTTATTGGAAGAAAGATGCCAATGGATATTATAAAGGAGAAGATAAATGAGGCATATAACTTATTAAAAAAAGAAAACAACTCATTAAATGCAGCAAAGGCAATAATGACAACAGATTCCTTCCCAAAAGAGATTGCCGTTGAGTTTGAGGTCAATGGAAAAAAAGTGAGAATTGGGGTAATAGGTAAAGGTGCTGGAATGATTGCACCAAACATGTTGCATGCAACAATGCTCTGCTTTATAACAACCGATATAGCAGTTGATAGGGAAGATTTGACAAGAATTCTTCAAAATGCCATTGATGAGAGTTTCAACAATGCAGTTGTTGATGGAGATACCTCAACAAACGACACTGTCTTTATCCTTGCAAATGGAGAAAGTGGAGTTTGCTATGAGGAATGCAAAGAGGTATTTGAAAACGCACTGAAGTTTGTTTGCACTGAGATTGCTAAGATGATTGTAAAGGATGGAGAGGGAGCAACAAAATTCATGGAGGTTGTTGTTAAAGGAGCAAAAACAAAAGAAGATGCTAAAAGGGCATCAATGGCAGTTGTTAAATCCCTCTTAGTTAAAACTGCATTATTTGGAGAGGATCCAAATTGGGGAAGGATTGTAGCGGCGGTTGGTTATAGTGGAGTGGAAATGGATATGGATAAGATTGATGTTATATTAAGTGATAATAAAAGGGAAGTTTATCTTGTAAAAGAGGGGGAGCAGATAGCAGATGAGGGAACAGAGGAGTTAAAACTTGCAGAAGAGATTATGAAGAATAAGGAGATAAAGATAATTGTAAATTTAAACATTGGAAATGAGGAAAATACTGCTTATGGTTGTGATTTAAGCTATGAATATGTTAAAATAAACTCAGAATACACTACTTAAACCTATTTATTTTTAATTTGCTTAAATTTATTTAACTGACAGTGTGATTACGAGAATCCTTTCTTTATTAGCTCTTTACTGCACTCTTTAATCACTTCATAGAATGATAATCCATATTTGTGGCTTAAATATCCTATACAGTTTGATACCATTGCTATAAACCTAACAAACCCAATATTGCTCTTTTCAGACGTTAGGTAATTTCCCTCAACATCTAAAATCGATTTATCTCTTCTATGCTTTCTTCTATCTTGTCTCTTCATATACTCGTCTTATTATGTT
>NZ_AGJL01000105.1 GCF_000243455.1 Methanotorris formicicus Mc-S-70
CTTTATGTAAAGAAACTGGTTTATTGTTAATCTAAGTATTTAAATGTATTTGCGAAAGTCCTATAAATGATTTTTAAGGGGATTTTTATGAAATTTAGGGGTTTGTTATTTTTAGGGATATTGTTTGTTTTAGGTTTAGTTTATGCAGGTTATGTAGAATACAATGAAAGTTTTGATACTTCACAGGACTTTACTATAACTTACAAGTATGTGCCTAATGTGAGTTCAGATGATTTAGATTATACAAATAGTTGGGTATTTCACTGGGTTCAGGATGCCAGTTGGGATGAAACTGAATATGGCAAGAGATTTGAAGTAGGTTATTGGTATAATAGTAAGAATAACCATCAGTTTGAAATAAAATTAGGTGCTACAAATAAAACATGCTATATGATTAAATTCCCAGACCTTGAAATGGAAAAAGGGAAAGAATATTATTTTACAATAGTTAAAAATGGAACAAATATTAAATTTTATGTTAATGGAAAACCATATAATGGAATAGCAAGATTGGCTAAGTCTTGGAAGAATGGGTTTGAATGGTTAGATTGGGAATATAATGTCACTGGTGGGAGTATAACAATCCCTGAAAACTTTACATTGGCAAATGCTACATCTTCAATAAACTTCAATCCTACATACCATAAAAGACATATGCCAAGAATTGACTATGGATTTATAGCTTCTCCTTATGCTAAATCAGAGGATGAAATTAGAGAAGATCTTAAAAAACTTGGATTTGGTAATAAACCAGTAAAAACACCGATTCCACTGCCAGTAGTGGCTATAACATTAATACTAATAACTCTAATGTTGGGGGATAAGATATGGGAAAGAAAGTATTGATAATAGGAATTTCTGCTGTAATTTTAATTTCTATCTTCTTATTATTCAGCACAAAAACCCAAGTTAATTATGATGATAAGACATGGTTAAAAATAACTGTTTGGGGAGATGATGGATATACTGTTAAAAAAACAGATAGGACTTTCGCAAATACATTTAAATACTTAGATTAACAATAAACCAGTTTCTTTACATAAAGAGATTATGGCATTCCCAACGGCTATTCGATTTAGTTCTCTTCTAAACTCATACCAAGTAATCTTTTTATCGATTCTAATTTTCTCTAAAATAAAGAAAGCCCTCATAGCTAACGAAATATGTCCTAATACTGGAAATCTTTTTCTAACGAAGAAATTTCCAATATTGCAGCACTGTTTAACTCCTCTGTGGAACTCTTCGATTCTCCAAGAGGCGTTTTTGACCTCTTGAAATTCTCCGAAACTCATAAATAGGTTATTCGTTATATAATATACTGCCTTTCCGTTTTGGAAAGGCAGAAGAGTTTGACATATCCTACTTTCCTTAGATAAACGATTAATCCACTTTCAGGAATTTCTCCAAGTTCTTTAATCGAAATCCACTCACCGTTTTTGGAGAGGTTTATCTTCCTGTTCCTTTAATTCTGCAGAGGTAAAATAAACCTAACTTATCGATAAGTTTAAGTTTCTTTGCTCGAATACCAACTATCGAAGCAGATATATCGAATATTAAATCCCCTTTCAACTAAAGAGAGTATTATTTCCCTGCATAAATCATTCTTCGTCTTTCCATCCCTTGGTCTATCATAAACTCTAAAATCGATTGGAAT
>NZ_AGJL01000106.1 GCF_000243455.1 Methanotorris formicicus Mc-S-70
ATATTGCGATTATTATTTATATATGTAATTGTAAGTGAAGATGAGCGTATCTATAAAATAAAAAATACTTTAAATTTATGCATAATTTATGATTTAAAATTAAAAAATTAATTTACCTGCCTTTTGTCTTCCCAATAACCTTTCTCTCGGCCTTTCCCTTCTTTACTTTTTTCTTTTCTTTCTTTTTCTTTATCTTCTCTTTTTTTGGTTTCTTTTCTTTTTTCTTACTTTTTGGTTTTTCTTTCTTTTTCTTCTTTGGTGGTTTTGGGTATTTCTTCTTAATTTCTTCAACTTTTTTCTCCAACTCCTCTAAAAGAACATCACCAATATAATTACCAAATACATCCGCTCTTGTAGCAATTGAAATCTTACATGCTAAAGGTCTCGCTATCTTCCCACGCAAGTATTTTGGAGAACCTTGGATGAATGGATGTTGATAAATTACCCCATGCTTTGGTGGTTCTGCTCCTTCCCTCAAATGGGCAAATAATGCCTTCTCTGCCCCCAAAACTTGAACTGTAGATGCTGGGAATTTTGAAAGTTTCTCCAAACCTCCAGATAAACTTATCAATCTCGCTCCTAAAGATGCTCCTGCAATTTTTGTTAAATTTGGAGCAGATTCCTCCATTAAATTTTCCAAGTAATCCTGTAATTCTTTCCTTCTCTCATATAATCTTTTTATTTCCTCAGCCATATCCCTTAAAACTCTCAAGTCCTCCTCCGAGATGTCCCCACCCATGGAAGATTTTGCAGAGTTTGCAAGTTCTTTTGCCACATTTGAAGGGAGTATTTTCTTCAATTGGGATTTTGTGAATTTTTCCCTTTCTCCAAGTTGAGCAATTAAATTTACATAAAGTTCGTGTTTTTTAACAATTTTGTCCATTTCAGGGAAATATAATGAGTACCACTCCCTAATTCTTTCAGAAAGGAGATTTAAAATTTTATCCAAATCATCTAATGCCTCAACAGTTTGAATAATCAATTTATCCTTTTGTTGGGAAAAGGATTTCATAGACAGCTTTGTCAATTCCAAAGCCCAAAAATTCATCTTATTTATGAAATCATCATAATCCTTAAAAACCCCAAACTTTTTTCCCAACTCATATAAGTTAGTCCTAACGATTTCTCCAGCGATGTTGGGCTTGCCAAAAACCTCCACATCAACTTCATCATCAACATTCCATTCTTTCTTTAAATTTTCAATTATACTCTGTACATTCCCTCTCTTCAAATCGTATAGAATTTTTGGGATTTCCTCTTCATTAAAAATCTTATAATACTCAATATCATCAATAGTGTAAGTGTAAATCTCTTTTTCTTTTAAAGCAAATGCTCCAAATGGTGAAAAGGCAATAAATAACATTTCATCACCCCTTTAAATGAGAATATTATTTTATTTGTTCATCAACTACTTTATATTTCTTTGTATCTTTAAAGTTAATTTTACCAAATTTAAAAAATAAAAAACAAATTCTCAAATTTAACTGAATCTAAAAAAGCAATTATTGATAAAATCCAATCCTTAAAAAAGTTAAATAAAATAAAAGTTATTTAGTAAGGAACTGGTAATCCTAATTCTTTTCTATGTTCAATTTCTTTTGCATTTTTCTCTTTCTTAGTTAAAGCCAACTTCTCAACTAATCCTAAAC
>NZ_AGJL01000107.1 GCF_000243455.1 Methanotorris formicicus Mc-S-70
AGATAGAACTTAGCCCACATGAGATTTATTAATCGTTTAAGCTTTGGGACGCTCTCTTCAACGATGTTATCACCTTCAACTATTTTTTTGATACTATATATCTATTGAGTTATATATTTAATGTTTTGATGGGAACTACGGTTAATTTGGTATTTAACATGGAATTTTGTTTGAATTTCTATGAACTCATCATTATCGAGTAAATGTAGGCAATACTTCATATAAAATCGAAAACTTTAAATAGTCATCCAATATAGAATATAACATAGAATATTTCGAGGTGATTTTATGGCAGAACTTCCAGTTGCACCAATAGAGAGAATCTTGAAGAAGGCAGGTGCTGAGAGAGTAAGTAGGGCAGCAGCAGTTAAACTTGCTGAGGCTTTAGAAGACATTGCAATGGACATTGCTAAAGAAGCAGTTGCATTAGCAAAGCACGCAGGTAGAAAGACAGTTAAAGTTGAAGATATCAAGTTGGCTTTGAAATAATCCTGTTTTTTTGTTTTAACAATTATTGATGTTTTTTTCTCTTTTATGAATTTATAGGCAATGTTAAATATATAACTATAATCACATTGTTAGATATTGTTGTAAAAATTAAAATTTAATTTATTAAAATTTTTAACTTCGCCCCCGTGGTCGAGATAGGATAAGATGCTGGGCTTCGGACCCAGTGGTCGAGGGTTCAAATCCCTCCGGGGGCATCATTTATTCCATATATTTAAAAGTACAAATTTTGGTGATTTCATGGACATTATTTCAAAATTTTTTTTGGCAGTTGTGGTTGTCTGTATTTTGGTTTTATTGATAAAAAGGAGTAATTCCTTAGATAATCGTGGTATCTGTGCATCCTCAGTAATGGCATTTATTATAATATTGGGTGCTGGATTAACTTGGCTTATGGTCTTGCTTTCCTTTTTTGTATTGGGTGTTTTAGTAAGTAGGACAGGATATTCAGCAAAGAAAAAAATGAGATTGGGGGAGAGCAAAAGAACAGTAAAAAACGTCCTTGCCAATGGATTAATCCCCTTATTATTTGTTATTCTGTATTTCTTTGGGTTTAAATTGGCATTATTTGGATATGTTGGTTCAATAGCGGCAGCAACATCAGATACATTTTCATCTGAATTAGGGGTTTTGTCAAAGGAAACACCAAGATTAATAACCACTCTAAAAAAAGTAGAAAAAGGAACTGATGGAGGAATAACGTTCTTTGGGACATTTGCTGGGTTGATGGGGGCTTTTTTGATAGGTATTGCAAGTTATTTACTATTTAAAAATTATGATTTAATCTGGATTGCAACAGTCTCGGGAATCTTTGGTAATTTGGTAGATAGTTTTTGCGGAGCAGTGTTTGAGAGGCAGGGGATTATGAATAAGGAACATGTTAACTTTATAGCAACACTAATTGGGGGGATTTGCGGGATATTATTAGTATAATTTCAAACTTTGTCTTAAAATTTTAAAATGGGTTAAATCTTACTTAAATTTATTAACTGATAGTGTGATTTAACACTA
>NZ_AGJL01000108.1 GCF_000243455.1 Methanotorris formicicus Mc-S-70
AGTTAGTATGATGTTCGGAGATACTGATTTTAGGAGTAGCATTATTTGGATTATTATTTTTACTTAGCATTGTAGGATATTTACTCGAGATTCAAAACATTTATTATATATGCTTTGAAATCTTTTTATTTACATGGGCAATTTTCAATACTTACAGATGTATTTGGATAATCAATGAATTAATTAAACTGTTACATTAACTAAGAGAGGAGATAATATATGGAGAGATTTATAGAAAATCCAAAGTTTCCAATAAGGGAAATTAATGAAAAGAGTAAAAAAGAGAAAGGTGCAGCAAGACCTCCATATTGGGAAATGGTATTTTATTGGACAAGAAAACCATTAATTGGAGCAAGAGGTGTAATTGCTGGTTCTTTATTACCTTACAATATTGATTTAGAGAGATTTAAAAATGCAATATGTCTTGATGAAAAAACTCCTCACAGAATAAATCCAAGAATTCCTGATGATTGGAAGAAGTATTTTGAAGGTAAAAAATTATTAGACCCATTTGCTGGTTTTGGTTCTATTCCTCTTGAAGGTTTAAGGTTAGGTTTAGATGTTACAGCTGTTGAGTTACTGCCAACAACTTACATATTTTTAAAGGCAGTTTTAGAGTATCCTAAGGTGTTTGGCAAGATTTTAGTTAAAGATGTTGAGAAATGGGGAAATTGGATTACTGAAAGATTGAAAGAGGATGAAGATATTAAAGATCTTTATGATGATTCTGCTGTTTATATTGGAACTTGGGAGATAAAATGCCCTCACTGTGGAAAATGGACTCCATTAATTGGTAATTATTGGTTGGCAAGAGTTAAAGACAACAAAAAGGGTTACAAAAGATTGGCATTTATGAAGCCAATTAAAACAGATGATGGTATAGATATTGAGATTGTAGATATAAATAAACTTGCAAAGGAGAATAAATTAAAGTTGTCAGATGCAAAGGTCAATAAAAATAAAATAAAGATTGGAAATTTAGAGTTTGAAGTTCCAAATCCAAATATTGAATCAAGAAAGAGCCAAGTAACATGTCTATTTTGTGGCAATTTAATAAAATTTGCAGATGAAGAAGGAAATCACTATTTAAATAAAGTTAAGGGCAAAGATTTGGAGTTTTATGTAAAATTTGCTTTAAAGAACTGACAGTGTGATTACGAGAATCCTTTCCTTATTAGTTCTTTACTACACTCTTTAATCACTTCATAGAATGATAATCCATATTTGTGGCTTAAATATTCTATACAGTTTGATACCATTGCTATAAACCTAACAAACCCAATATTGCTCTTTTCAGACGTTAGGTAATTTCCCTCAACATCTAAAATCGATTTATCTCTTCTATGC
>NZ_AGJL01000109.1 GCF_000243455.1 Methanotorris formicicus Mc-S-70
GCCTAAACCCCACAACAACACATATTCTCCATATTATCCCTCATAAAATTGTAATCATTACCAAAGTTATAACACAAACGACTATACATTTAGCCACATACTTTATATACTGATAGTGTGATTACAATATTCTCTTCTTTATTAGTTCTAAGTGTAAATATTGTAGGGATATTATGAAGGAAATATTACTTGCCCTAATTTTTTTTGAGCTTTGTTGGGGTAGTATATGGAGAAGTTTGGGAGGATTCCACAGACCCTAATGACGAATACAACTCCCATGGTGTTACTGTAACATTTAATTTTCCACTCAATATAAATGAGATAGATATTCAAAACATGGTTGTAGAAATTGAAGCTTATGATGTGAATAGAAATAATAATCCTGTTATGGTAGATGGTGAATATGTGGGAGTATTGGAAGTAGGAGGGAAATATACTGTCGAAACTACCATTATCACCATTGATGGAGAGAATGCTAAAAAATATTTAAGTGATAACTCAGTTACTATATCTATTGGTAAAAAAGAGCTTCTCAGAATCGACTCAATTAAAATAACGGTTGGTTATATACCAAAATCATCCCCATCATCAATAATAAAAGCACCAATTCCATTAGGGGCAATAATCCTAACTTTAATGACGATTCCAATAATTGCTTTAAAAAGATAAAAGATTAAACTAAATACCATTTGGAAGAAGTATGGAACCTAAAATATATTTATTGTTTTTAGTTTCAATTTTAGTTTTTTTAGTGGATGTGTTGAATCTAATTACAATAGCCCCTATAACAATAATTTTCATGACAATAATTTTGATACTATTTAAATTTGTGATGGGAACTACGGTATTATAAATAAAAACACATAAAAAATTTTGCCTTTAAAAATGACAATGATTGACTTTAAAGACAATTCAAAACTAACAACAAGTTTATTTTAATCCCACATCACAATTTACACAGTGGAGAGTTAAAATTTATAATTTTTTGAGTTTTCATTAATATTTAGTAAATAAAATGTTAGAACATAATGTCATAAAAACATAGTGTAATAAAAAAAGAATATAATAATGAGTGTGGTGCATAATTTATACATCTAAATTTATGTCCTAATATCTTTAATCCTTATTAATGGGTAACCATAGGTTTTTAGGTTGTAAATCGCTAATATCTGTGCGGTTACAACCGATAACATACAGAAAACGTACTTTTTCTTAAAACCATTTATATTCGTCCAAAATCTATTCATAATCTGGTTTTCGCTTGCAAAGCAAGT
>NZ_AGJL01000110.1 GCF_000243455.1 Methanotorris formicicus Mc-S-70
CTATTCGATATTACCAAATATTAAGTTTTCTATTAGTTAGTATGATGTTCGGAGATACTGATTAAAAGTCCTGTTTGGGTTAAATAATTAGATATTTGTTCAAATTTTCTTATGCATTTCAAGACGATTTTATGATTTTTATACAAGTTATTCAAAATGTTTTGAAATTAACCATAATTATCAATTTCAACATTATACAACTTTTCAATATTTTCTTTGTGGATTTTGAAGCATCCTTCTTCATCCAATAAGTCCATTTCCATGAGTTTCCTTGTTCTTCTTGGAACTGTTTTAATGCCCAAAACTACTCCCGGTCTTTTTAAATCATCTATATAATCCGTCTCCATAACAAACCTTAATGATTTTTTTACTGCACTTTCAACGGGTTTTGATGCAATTATTGATGGAAATATTTTATATTTCTCCCCTTCCAAAACCATATCCCCACAGTGGTGCTTTATAACCTTATCAGGATTTAGCCCAACCTCTTCTGCCATTTCAGAGAACTCCTTAAATTGCTCTTCTGTTGCAGATTCAGCGTGTATTTGGAGTGAGCAGTCAATATCCTTTGCAATCACCATTGCATATTTTAATATCTCATTGGATGCCTTCCATGTCTCTTCATCAACCTCATAATGTGGTCTTCCAACTTCCCCAATGCCAACAATAAAATCATTCTCCTCAACAAGTTTTTTTGCATAATTTAAGGCATCAATCATTTTTTCCTTTGCCTTCTCTAAGGAAATTCCCCTCTTTAACATGACAGTTAATTCTGCCGGATGAACTCCAACCAAACCAAACGCCTTAACATCCGTGTTTTTGTTTATCTTTTCAACATCCTTAACTAAAATATCCATGGATTTTGTTAAATTTCCGTCAAATGTAGGTTTGTTTAAAACAATCATCACCTTTCCTCCAGCATTGTAGAAGATTTTTGCAACCTTCTCCGCACCGTAGCCGTTCTCATTATCTACATGGATGTGGTTGTCAGTTATGGGAAGATTTTTAAGGTTCATATTAATCCTCCAAAATATGGTAATCCTAAAAGTTCAAATAACTGATAGTGTGATTTAACACTATTAAAATTAAGACCAAAAAATAGAAATAGGTAGTACTTAAATAACTCGTTAAAAACGGTGCATCTCCTATGCTAGCAGCACTTAATAGTATACTCACTATTCTAT
>NZ_AGJL01000111.1 GCF_000243455.1 Methanotorris formicicus Mc-S-70
AAACTTGTTAAATTCGTTTAAAGGATTTTATTATTGTGTGTTTTATCCCCTTCATGATTTCACCTCCATATTTTTTTGATATTAACTATTCGATATTACCAAATATTAAGTTTTCTATTAGTTAGTATGATGTTCGGAGATACTGTTTATTATCCCTACCAGAAGACAAATTTTTAAGAGAAACTAAAAAATTAATTGAAAAAATTGAGCAAATTGAACATGAAATGGCACTCAAGGAGTTATTAAATGAAGAAGATGACTAAAAAAGTAAGGTTAAAAAAGTATCTCACAAAAAACATTTTTTGCCAACATTAAATAAAAACTACAAAAAACTCTTTTTTATCCAAATTATAGTTGTTTGCATTAGAAATTGAAAATAATCTCAACAAATTCATAAAGTCATTGCTTATTTTTAGAATTTATAGCAGATTGTAACCATCATAAAAATTTAGAGTATATAAAATAAAATCCAATAATAAAATTTCGCAAAAACTATAACAAAAGTATGGGTATGGGGGCTATAGCCCGCCTTCTGTAATTTCGGCGACATTCGGCTAAGCAGGGGAATCCCCCTTGCACCCGTGCAGGGGCATGCTCGTTTCACCGGCTCCTTGGAACTCCTCAACCTTTGCAGGTATCATAGTCATCTGTTCCAAGGCCGTGTCGTTTCTATAGCATGCCCGTCCCCTCTCGGGGAACGTCTGCACATACATGGGTGGGCGGAGCTTCCTCCCCACGAAGTGGGGAAAGTCGCCAGCCCCCTTAACCCGAAACAATAACAACAAATCAATAAAATAAATTAAGTAAATTATTTAAATTCATAAATTTAGAAGTGTAAAATAATAAAAAGTGGCCGGCGGCGTCGCCCCTTTCCCACCGGAAGGCAGTACTCGGGGCATCGCTGGGGGACTTAATTTCCGAGTTCGGGATGGGATCGGATGTAGCCCCCCCGCTATGACCGCCGTACCAAAGCAATAAAAAGTGGCCACGCATAGCCCCCATGCCTTTAGGTGTCCAGGTACTCCGCCGCGTATCCCTCGGGCGATTAGTACCGGCGGGCTCAACACCTCGGCCGAAGCCTTGGTGCTTACACCCCCGGCCTATCGACCTCCTCTTCTAGGAGAGCCCTCGTCCCCGAACGGGACTGGCTGCCTA
>NZ_AGJL01000112.1 GCF_000243455.1 Methanotorris formicicus Mc-S-70
GAGCAATATTGGGTTTGTTAGGTTTATAGCAATGGTATCAAACTGTATAGAATATTTAAGCCACAAATATGGAATTATCATTCTATGAAGTGATTAAAGAGTGCAGTAAAGAGCTAATAAAGAAAGGATTCTCGTAATCACACTGTCAGTTTTTATTTTTGATATTAATTGTAAATTTAAATATTTCTATATTGTATTGTAAAAAATAACTTTCCATTTTATGTTTTAGTGTTTTATCCTCCAGGGTCTGATTTTAACGGAGGTTGGATGGGTATGTATTAGTCAGCAGAGATAAATTTCCATCCCCCTAGGGTCTGATTTTAACATTATGGAAAAAGGAGGTGATTTAAATTGGCATCAGGTTTCCATCCCCCTAGGGTCTGATTTTAACTTATTTATTACATAAGAGACAGACAACTGGAACAACGTTTCCATCCCCCTAGGGTCTGATTTTAACATAGAACAGTAACGCATAGACACGTATTCCACCCAAGAAGAACAGTTTCCATCCCCCTAGGGTCTGATTTTAACGAGTGGTATATGTTTGAAACTTATTCAGAATTGATAGTTTCCATCCCCCTAGGGTCTGATTTTAACTATATAACAAGTTATGAAAATTATACCTACGATGGAGTTTCCATCCCCCTAGGGTCTGATTTTAACGAAGACTGGCCAGAAGATGGATATTACCAACTTAGAGGTTTCCATCCCCCTAGGGTCTGATTTTAACGGAAGTACAAACACATCAAATGCTCATATTGAGCACTCGTTTCCATCCCCCTAGGGTCTGATTTTAACTATTGCTAATGCTACTACTGTTTTACCACTACCTGTGTTTCCATCCCCCTAGGGTCTGATTTTAACTAAAATACAGCAAGGAATACAAGATAAATGCCAGTTTCCATCCCCCTAGGGTCTGATTTTAACTCATTTACAAAACTCCAATTGAATTCTTAAGCAGTTTCCATCCCCCTAGGGTCTGATTTTAACTTTCTTGCAGCTTTTATAAGATGTTTTTCAGATTTAGTTTCCATCCCCCTAGGGTCTGATTTTAACCAGATATATTCCATAAATACGATAAAACAACGAAAA
>NZ_AGJL01000113.1 GCF_000243455.1 Methanotorris formicicus Mc-S-70
TGTGCATACCTAATGCATATTCGGAGATACTGATTAAAAGATTGTGTGAAATAGGAAAAGAAAATCAACTAAAACCAAATTTAAGTGAAGTTGAACCATTTCAATATTTTTTAAATGGAGGGGAATTGATTTATGATGAATTAGATAAAAGGGATGGAAAATATACAAGAAGAGAAATTTTAAGTAGATACTTAATGTTAATGGTCGTCCTTGACCAAGGACCCGATATTGAAGGAGTTAGAAAATTGCTAAATATGGTTATAACTGAGCTTTACAGAGAAGAAGTAAGAATACTCCATAGACCGTTGGATTTTTTAAAGAGCTGGGTATCTCAATTGATACATTAATAGAACAACATGAATCAATAAAGAAAATCAGAGCAAAGATATGGGAAAATTTGAATAATTCAAAGTCATCGAATTACAATTTATTCTTTGCTCAATCACAGAGAGGTATTGTCTCTATTAAGCAGGTTTTGGACTATGCAATTCATAGATGGGGAACTCCATTAGCTATGTTTATGTTATTAGAGAAAGATTTAGAAAAAGAAAATAAACAGTCTGTTGAGCCATTCATTAAATATTTAGAAAAATATGATTCAGCTGAATTAATGACAGAAAAATTGAAAGAAGATGAAAGATATGGGTTAGGAAGTGCCATAGGAAATAAGGCATGTCATTTATTTGCTAAGTTGTATGTTAGTAGGTTAAATCTCAAAAAAAGAAATGATAGTGGCTGGACTGGGATTTCTTATGAAGTTCCATTTGATAGCAATGCAGGGAGGGTTTTATTTAGATGCGGATTTTTAACTAACTGACAGTGTGATTACGAGAATCCTTTCTTTATTAGCTCTTTACTGCACTCTTTAATCACTTCATAGGATGATAATCCATATTTGTGGCTTAAATATTCTATACAGTTTGATACCATTGCTATAAACCTAACAAACCCAATATTGCTCTTTTCAGACGTTAGGTAATTTCCCTCAACATCTAAAATCGATTTATCTCTTCTATGCTTTTC
>NZ_AGJL01000114.1 GCF_000243455.1 Methanotorris formicicus Mc-S-70
CTAATTCTATAAATAGTTTAGGATTTAACTGTTCAGAGGGGTTATCCAAGTTCGCATAGGTTAGAACGCTAACGCTGATAAAAACCATCAAAGCATTTTCAGAGCATATCTCTGGAATTCACAGAAAGACTATCGTTAAAAACCTACAAAAACTATCAAAAAATGAGTTTTGTTTATATGTTCAACTATCTAACCTTCCGATATTTTGGATGACAATAGATTTAAATATACTACAATAATCGATTCAACACTACTAAGGAGATGGGGTGAAAAAGTTTATGGTTGCAATATTCGATACAACTACATCGAAAGACATAGCAAACTATAGTTGTTTGCGAATTTTACTAATTATTTATACTCTAAATTTTAAATGGTTATATTTGTCTTAAATTTTAAAATAAGTTGTAAATCTTACTAAATTTATTGAAGTATTTTCTAATATTTAACGCAAACAACTATATACCAAGAACAAATAAACACCTGTATTTATCACGAAAAATTATGTGAAATACTTTGTATTTCACTACTCGCTTACTTTGTAAGCGAAAGGGATATATCCCATTTATACTACAATAAAACCACTTAGCAAAAAATCAACAGATATATTTATCGAAATTATTAGATTTCTATTTCACATAGATATCGAGACGGTCGTAGGAGACACTTTTGTAACGACAAAGAAAATTATGAAGAAATCTAAAGAATTGGGGATGGAATATATTGGTAAACTTAGAAGGCAGAGGATATTATAAGCGAGTATATGAAGAGACCGAAGATAGAAGAAAAATATCGAAGAGATAATCGATTTTAGAAATCGAAGGAAACTATCTAACGTCTGAAAAGAGCGATATTGGATTTGTTAGATTTATGGCGATAGTATCAAACTGCATAGAATATTTGATACAAATATGGACT
>NZ_AGJL01000115.1 GCF_000243455.1 Methanotorris formicicus Mc-S-70
GGTTCAGCAGATATGGAGAGAGTATCGGAAACTGGAAGAATTCCCGAATTAAAACGTAGAGGTAGAAGCCAAGGAACATAGATAAAGAAACTATCGAATTGGTCTTAAATGCTTTGCCGAAATGTAAGATAACGAGTCCCGTTCATTTAGAGAAGTATATAGAACGTAGGCATAATACATATCCCACATAATCGTATATATACTATACTAAAAGAGATGGGCATAACACAACCACGAAAGAAGAAAAAGAAGCCAAAAGCGATTCAACGCCTTAAAACCTACGAACTATGCATATGGATTTTAAAATGGTAGATATTAGTAAAATTAGATATTACCTACTGCTAATAATAGACGACCATAGTAGATATATCTTACATTAGGACTTTCGCAAATACATTTAAATACTTAGATTAACAATAAACCAGTTTCTTTACATAAAGAGATTATGGCATTCCCAACGGCTATTCGATTTAGTTCTCTTCTAAACTCATACCAAGTAATCTTTTATCGATTCTAATTTTCTCTAAAATAAAGAAAGCCCTCATAGCTAACGAAATATGACCTAATACTGGAAATCTTTTTCTAACGAAGAAATTTCCAATATTGCAGCACTGTTTAACTCCTCTGTGGAACTCTTCGATTCTCCAAGAGGCGTTTTTGACCTCTTGAAATTCTCCGAAACTCATAAATAGGTTATTCGTTATATAATATACTGCCTTTCCGTTTTTGGAAAGGCAGAAG
>NZ_AGJL01000116.1 GCF_000243455.1 Methanotorris formicicus Mc-S-70
CTTCCGAACAATTGAATAGACCTTTAACTGGAAGGGGATATTATATCTATCATTTAATAAAAATTCTTTCAAGCAATACCAATAAAAATAATTATGATATTTATTTAATTAATTATAAAAATACTCAGATGTTCCCAAATCTAAAACATATTATATTAGAAAATCCATTTAAAAGAATTACAAAATCATACCAATTGTGGTATTTATATTTACCTCTTGGATTATATGACATTTCAAAAAAAGTAGATATTGTCCACTGTATTAATGCAGAACCAATATATTTAAAACCAAAAAATATCAAATTAATTACTACGATTTATGATATTATTCCATATTTGTTTCCTAAAACATATACTTTTTCAACATCTTTTAGATTTAGATTTATATTGCCTAAGACTTTAAAAATTTCTAATAAAATAATAACAATTTCACACCACACAAAACAAGATATTATAAAACACTTTAAAATCCCAGAAGATAAAATAAAAGTTATTCACTTAGCAGCAAATGAAAACTACAAACCATTAAATGAAAATGAAATAAACAAAGTAAAAGAAAAGTATAACTTAAACTATCCATTTATATTGTATGTTGGAACATTAGAACCTAGAAAAAACATTCCGACACTGTTAAAAGCACTTTATAAAATTAAAAAACAAGGAATAAATCATAAATTAGTAATCACAGGTAAAAAAGGATGGAAATACAAATCCATCTTTGAAACCA
>NZ_AGJL01000117.1 GCF_000243455.1 Methanotorris formicicus Mc-S-70
AGTAAATACCGCATGTTTTAATGATTATTTAAACCAGATTTATTTTGAATATCATTATTCACAAATTAAATTTTATTACTACCCATTCGAAACTTTTTAACTGATAGTGTGATTTAACACTATTAAAATTAAAACCAAAAATAGAAATAGGTAGCACTTAAATAACTCGTTAAAAACGGTGCATCTCCTATGCTAACAGCACTTAATAGTATACTCACTAATTCTATAAATAGTTTAAGATTTAACTGTTCAGAGGAGTTATCCAGTTCGCACAGGTTAAGACCTCAATACTAATAAAATATTATTCGATTTATACTACAATAAAACCACTTAGCAAAAAATCAACAGATATATTTATCGAAATTATTAGATTTCTATTTCACATAGATATCGGGACGGTCGTAGGAGACACTTTTGTAACGACAAAGAAAATTATGAAGGAATCTAAAGAATTGGGGATGGAACATATTGGTAAACTTAGAAGGCAGAGGATATTATAAGCGAGTATATGAAGAGACCGAAGATAGAAGAATCAAACGAAAAACCTACGGTTTTTCGTAACTCGCCTGTTATCACAAGGCGAAAACATCGATTGGGTGAAATACTAAGTATTTCACTGCTCGCTTGCTCCGCAAGCGAAGAGACAAATCGATTTTAGAAATCGAAGGAAACTATCTAACGT
>NZ_AGJL01000118.1 GCF_000243455.1 Methanotorris formicicus Mc-S-70
ATTTATCTATTTGATGGGAACTACCGTTTTCTAAAATTAAATTAGCAACATCCTTATTTAAATCTTCATTAGTTAATTTAATAAAACTCTGGGAGATAGCGTTTATTGTCGCTAATCCAAGAGTTCTATTGATGATATCAAAATCATTTGCCACATTTATAAAATCCTCAATATTACCTACATCAAATTCAATCTTCCTTTTCTCACTATGTCCTTTATACTCCTCTAATAAAGTCATAGCAACGCCCAATGATTTTTTCCCACCTACTTCAACTAAAACATAACTATAAGGCAAAGCAAAGGAAAAATCAACTATTTTAATATCTTTACCATCTATAAAATCAATTACTCTTTTAACAATATCTTCAATCATCCTCTCACCCAAAAAAAACTAAAATAATCGCAAAGAAATTCGCAGACAACTATTAATTTTCAACAGCCAACTTTATCGCATCAACTGGACAAACTTCAACACATGCACCACATCCACCGCATAAATCACCATTTACTATGGTTATTAGGCCATCCACAACTCTTATGACGAGTTCATCTGTTTCTGGACCTTTTCCACCCCAAGTGTTTGGATCTTTTGCATTCACTGGGCATGATACTACGCAATTTCCACAACCATGGCACTTCTCTGGAAATACGACC
>NZ_AGJL01000119.1 GCF_000243455.1 Methanotorris formicicus Mc-S-70
TTAAAAAAGGGGCAGAGGAACGTACAAAATCGAAAGACCTCCAATAATAACACTGTATAGTTGAAACGAATTTAAGCAAGGCTAAAAATTTGAGAAATGATTAACGAAGTTAATTCAGACGATTTAATCGTTAATACGGATGAATACGCTATTTATGATGGCTTAAACGTTAATAGGACTTTCGCAAGCATATTCGAATATAATGATATAGCATTTATGATAAGATATTTCTACCACAACATTTTACTATTTTTCGAATAAAAATTGTTTATGGTGAGAATATTCTCAAAAAAGCGAATGCAATTGTTTATATGCTCTTTCTTCTATTGTCAGAGTTTAATTCGTGTATAGAACTATCTAAAACATTACGCATTTTCGGAATAAACGTATCTCACGATACCATAAATCGAATTCTTTGGAATGAGGGTCTTAACCCACAAGAGAATCTATTTAACTTCATGAAAAACTTTATAACTCCCGAATATAACATTTTCGTTATAGATGATTTTGTTATAGATAAGTTTTATTCGAAATCAACAGAATTTTACTTATTATTGTTGGAGTAATCTACATAAAACGAGTAGTTATGGGCATGCATGTTGTTGATT
>NZ_AGJL01000120.1 GCF_000243455.1 Methanotorris formicicus Mc-S-70
TTTTTATCTGCCATGTTTCAGCACCTCCAGTTATAACAATGGATGTATCAATGAGAATAGCAATAAGGACAAGAACAATCCTATTGCAATACCTTGAACTTTTCCGTTGTAGTATCCAGAATTGTATTTTGCAAGTATTGCAGCATCGTTTATCTTTTCAGAGATTAACCTCATTCTTGCTTCTATTAATGCAATTTCTGGGGAGGTAGGTTTTACTGCTGCACCTTCTTCTTCCCCATCTGCGCCTCCACCTTCTAATTCCAAAACCATGGGTTCTTCATCTATTGCACCAGGATCCTTTGAGATACACTCTTTTATAGCAGATGTTATCTTACCAGTATCTTCGCAGTCGATTAAGTCGACGATTTCAACGATTTGTCTTTGGAATCTCTCAACAGCGTCTTTACCAACGTTTTCTAAGAATGGAATTGCTCCTTTCGCTCCAATAATTCCCCCATCGTCTCCAATACCGTTTTCCCATAACGCTTTAAAGCATTGTCCTGTTATGTGTCC
>NZ_AGJL01000121.1 GCF_000243455.1 Methanotorris formicicus Mc-S-70
AAATTATTGCTCTTTACAATCGCCTATAATATTAAGACGTTGTATGATGTTAAATTTAGGTAAGTTTGTTAATAATGGTTATTACTTCAATTGCTAAAACTTAATAGTATCTAACTATTTCCACATTGTAATTATATATCTAAATGTGTGATGGGAATTAGGGTAAATTATTGTATTGAAATCTTTAATGTAATTGATATTTATCAGTATCTCCGAATATGCATTAGGTATGCACAACTGAGTATTATCTATTGGTTTATTTGTATATATGTGCATTCGAATTAATTCATTAATTTTGATAACGAATTCTTTTAAATTCTTGGTTTTATAATTCGTATTTTTGTTTTTCCATTGCATTGCAACCCATAGATTGTGAATAATCGCTCTAAGTATAAACAAGAATAATCTTACTTCTAAAATACTTTGATTTCGTTTTTATTAGCTATGTTTTTAAGTCATTCTGAATCTTGTTTCGATATTCCATCGTTTTTTATACGTTTTTAGA